>NZ_JBNUPL010000002.1:0-152529 GCF_050409445.1 Facklamia sp. P13055 | reverse complement strand
ATAAGCATGCCCATTTAGAAGCACCTTGTGTAACATATGTTTGACAACTCTAGACCCTATTTCCAATTAATTAAGAAAACCCCTTGATTATGAGACTGCTTTAAACTATAATTAATCATTGTTCTGTATGAAAATTCAGAACAATGCCCTCGCTCGGTTTAGCGCATCACCAACGCTTTACTTAGCTAGTGGAAATAAAATAGAAAGAGGTGAATAATATGGCATTAACACAAGAACGTAAAACTGAAATCATGAAAGAATACGCACGTCACGAAGGTGATACCGGTTCTGTTGAGGTTCAAGTTGCTGTCTTAACAGAAGACATCAACAATTTAAACGACCATATTAAAACACATAAGAAAGATTTTCACTCTTATCGTGGATTAATGAAGAAAATTGGTCACCGTCGTAACCTTCTTGCTTACCTACGTAACAAGGACGTTACTCGTTACCGTGATTTAATTAAAAGATTAGGATTACGTCGTTAATCCTGCGACTAAAGGATGGCAATTAGCCATCCTTTTTGTTATATTACTAGTAGATTTGTTCGGAGTTTCACACTATACAAAAATGAGTCGTTTAAACTTTAAACGGTTGATTTTTGTTTAGTGCTACTCCGAATGATTAAAAATTTAAAAGGAGTTATGTTATGACAACTAAACAAGTATTTGAAACAAATTGGGGAGGCCGTCCCTTAATTGTTGAAGTAGGACAAATGGCTAAACAAGCCAATGGAGCAGTTTTAGTACGTTATGGCGATACAGTCGTTTTGACTGCTGCTGTCGCTTCCAAATCCCCTTCACCGATGAATTTCTTCCCCTTAACGGTTCACTACATTGAAAAAATGTATGCGGTTGGTAAGGTGCCAGGTGGTTTCTTAAAACGTGAGGGTAGACCTTCTGATAACGCGACCCTGACTGCCCGCTTAATTGACCGTCCAATCCGCCCAATGTTTCCTGAAGGCGTGCGGAATGAAATTCAAATTACTAATACAGTCCTTTCAGTTCAACAAGATTGCTCACCAGAGATGGCAGCTATGTTTGGTTCTTCGCTAGCATTGGCTATTTCAGATATACCATTTGATGGACCGATTGCCGGAGTGGATGTGGGACGTGTCGATGGTGAATTTGTTATCAACCCTACACCCGACCAAAAAGAAGTTTCTGAGATTGATTTAACCGTAGCAGGGACTGCGACCGCGATCAACATGGTAGAATCTTCTGCTAAGGAAGCATCAGAAGAGGATATGCTGGAAGCCTTATTGTTTGGACACGCTAATATTCAAGAATTAGTGGCCTTTCAAAAAGAGATTGTCCAAGCAGTTGGAAAAGAAAAAATTGAATTTGAATTAGTTCAAATCGATCAAGAAATCACTGAGCAAGTCAAGAGCTTATACAATGAAAAAATGGTTACAGCTGTTAAAACACAGGAAAAACAAGCCCGCGATGAAGCGGTTAATCAATTGAGTGAAGAAGCTGAAGTTTTCTTTAGTGAAAAGTATGCCGAAGCAGAAGATTTAGAAGAGAAACTGAAAGATGTTTCTTCGGCTATGCAGGACTTAGAAAAAGAAGTCGTTCGTCGGTTGATTACCCATGACCGTATTCGTCCAGATGGTCGTCAAATAGATGAAATTCGTCCTTTGGAATCTTTGGCTGGCATTTTACCACGTACCCATGGTTCAGGACTCTTCACCCGTGGACAAACGCAAGCTTTATCAGTAGCTACCTTGGCTCCTTTATCCGAACATCAAATTATTGATGGTCTTGGATTAGAAGAAGGCAAACGCTTCATGCATCATTATAACTTCCCTAACTTCTCAGTAGGAGAAACCGGACGAGTGGGTTCACCAGGTCGTCGTGAAATTGGTCACGGTGCGCTAGGTGAGAAAGCTTTAACCCAAGTGATTCCTTCAGAAGAAGAATTCCCATACGTTATTCGTTTAGTGGCTGAAGTATTAGAATCCAACGGTTCTTCTTCACAAGCATCCATTTGTGCCGGTACGCTGGCATTAATGGATGCCGGTGTTCCGATTAAAGCACCGGTGGCAGGAATTGCTATGGGCTTAGTGATGGACGGCGATAACTACACTGTCCTAACCGATATCCAAGGCTTAGAAGACCACTTAGGCGATATGGACTTTAAAGTGGCGGGGACTGCCGAAGGCATTACGGCCTTACAAATGGATATTAAGATAAAAGGAATTACTAAGGCCATTTTAGAAGAAGCTTTAGCCCAAGCTAAAAAAGCCCGTCTCGAAATCCTAGATAATATCACTCGTGAATTAGCTCAACCACGACCAGAATTAAGTCCTTATGCACCGAAGATTGAAATGGTGCAAATTGATCCTGAAAAAATTAAGGTGGTTATTGGTAAGGGTGGTGACACCATTAACTCCATTATTGACCAAACTGGCGTTAAGATGGATATTTCTCAAGAAGGACAAGTTAGCATTGCTTCTTCAGATTTAGCTATGATTAAAAAGGCAAAAGAGATTGTGCTTAGCTTAGTTGAAGATGTGGAAGTCAATAAAATATACGAAGGTAAGGTTATTAGAATTGAGAAGTATGGTTGCTTTGTGGAAGTCCTACCTGGTAAATCAGGTTTGCTTCACATCTCTCAAATTGATCATCGTCGCATTGAAAAGGTCGAAGATGTCTTTGATATTGGGGATACTGTAACAGTCAAAGTAACCAGTATCGATGAAAAAGGTCGGATTGATTTATCACGTAAAGTGTTAATGCAAAAGCCAGAATAATTATTAACGATAAATTTAATAAGTCTTAGCCCCCTCCTATAAATGAAGGGGGCTTATTCTAATTCATTAGTCTTTAATCAGTAGTCGTTGAGGTGGAAAGAGGCTCAAATTTTAATTTAAGGTGGTCTATGTTATAATAACTGAGATAAGCCAGAATTTGACCCCTTAACGGAGATCAAGCTGCTAAGCGTTTAATAAAATATGAAAAAATAATAATAGAGGTGTATTATGAGTGAGATTAAAGTTATTCCCTTAGGTGGTGTTCGCGAAGAAGGCAAGAATATGTATTTGGTCGAAGTCGATCAAGCCATATTTGTGCTAGATTGTGGGCTATTGTATCCACAAGATGATTTATTAGGAATTGATATGGTGATTCCAGACTTCACCTATTTAGAAGAAAATGCTGAGCGTGTAGTGGGGATTTTCTTGTCACATGGGCATGCCGATGCAGTAGGTGCCTTACCTTATTTATTAGATAAGATTGATGCCCCGGTTTTTGGAACCCAGTTAACGATTGAATTGGCTTCTATTTCTGCTCGTAGACAAGGACACGATGACCGCCTTGAAAATTTCCATGTGATTGATTCAGAAACTGAAATTGAATTTGGTGATGTCAATGTTTCTTTCTTCCCTACCACTCACACCATTCCAGATTCAGTCGGAATTGTGATAGATACTAAAGATGGGGCGATTGTCTTCACAGGCGATTTCCGCTTTGACCCTTCAGCTTCTCAAGCTTACCGCACTGATTTTGGTCGGTTGACAGACTTAGGTAAGAAAAAGGTTCTTGCCTTATTGAGTGACTCTGCTGAGGCAGAATCACCAGTGGAAAATGTGAATGATCGTGTTATTACAGAAGAAATAACAGAAGTTTTCCGCAATGCGCGAGGAAGAGTGATAGTAGGGACGATTGGCTCGAACATTATGCGTATTCAGCAAGTCTTAGAAGCAGCTCACCATTCAAGACGAACCATTTTCTTCCCAACCAAAGACCTTTACGAAATTGTCGATGTCGCTTTAAAGTTAGATAAAATTTCTATTCCAAGTCGTGATGTCTTTGGTAATTTTAAAAATATCGATAAATATCAAGAGGATCAAATTGTTATTCTGGCTACTGGCGATGTGGGCGAACCGATTCAAACTATCCAAGCCATGGCTCAAGGTAAGCATAAAACAGTCACCATAAAGGAAGATGATACGGTTTATATTGCAACCACTCCATCTGTTTCAATGGAAAAGAGTGTGACTCGTACCAAAGATATGATTTATAGAGCCGGTGCTCGGGTTATGAGTGTGACAGACCACTTTAAGACATCGGGTCATGCTACACCCAATGATTTAAAATTAATGTTAAACTTTATTCAACCGGACTTTTTACTTCCAGTCAGTGGGGAATACCGTATGTTAAGAGCCCACGGTGATCTAGCCTTGCAAGTGGGAATGTCTGAAGATCAAATTATTATCCCATCTATTGGAGATGTATTAAGCTTTGAAAACGGAAAAGTTATCCAAGCAGGTCAGGTGACAGCAGGGGATGTCTTAGTCGATGGAAGTGGCGTAGGCGATATTGGGAATGTGGTTTTAAGAGACCGTCGTATTTTAAGTGAAGACGGAATTTTCGTTGTAGTCGCGACTATTTCACGTCGTTTGAAGAAAATTCTAGTTGGCCCACAAATTACCTCGCGTGGTTTCGTCTTTATGAAAACTTCCATTGATTTAATTGAAGCTTGTTCAGATATTACGCTAGATGTTTTAGAAAAACACATTGTTTCAGATGATTTTGATTGGAATAATCTTAAGGGCGATCTGCGTGAAAAAATTGGTAAGTATCTATATAAGGAGACTAAACGTCGTCCGGTTATCCTACCGATTATTATGGAAGCTTCAAATTATCAAGTAAAAAAAGGTGATAAATAATTATGAATAAACGCAGTATTAGACAGTTTTGGGACATGGTGATTGCTCTTGTCCTATCCCTAATCTTGTTTTTTGTGTCTGATGAAGTAGCCATTAATTTTTTTGGGCTTGAGCTAATTATTGCCTTAATTCCTTTAATGTGGTTGGCATTGCGCCATGGCGCCCCATCAGCTATTATTAGCGGACTTTTGGTAGGAATTATCCAAGGAGTGCTTAACGGGGGATTAGATGATGGGTTAGTCTTAATCGTTCAATGGATTGCTCCCATCTTAGCAGTAGGAGTAACCGGTTTATTTGCGAAATATACACAAAAGACCTTGAACAATAAACGTTACTCTTCTACTTATTTGAATATCTTCACTGGCAGTCTTTTAGCTTTAATATTATTTATTGCTATTCGCCAACTGATTGTGCCATTTGCCTTGGGTGAAGAAGTCTTATTTGAGTTCAATAATCTTAACCATTGGCTAGGTCTTTTATTATCCTGGCTGCTATCAGCAAGTGTCCTAGTGCTGCTTGCGCGATTTATGCCACAAACAATTATTCCCAAACGCAGTAAATATCTTTCACGCAAAGAAACTTCTAGTTTATTAAATGATTAACAAAATTAATTAAAGCCCCCATCTTAATGATGAGGGCTTTTAAAAAAACAGCGGGGAGGATGCTGTTTTAATCAAATCTTTAATCGATTAATGGACTTAAGCAATTAAAGTTTCTGTGATGGCAGTCACATTAATAATTTGATTCAAATTTAAAAGGAAGTGATTGGCTCCTACTTGCAGGCTAACGCTGTTTTGTGAACCAATTGGAGCCAGTACATATGCTTCCATTTCGGTCATATCCATTGTTTGATCGGGTAAATAATATTCAATGAGTATGTTTAAAGGAACTTGCTTGATATAAGCTTGATGAAGGATTCTTTCAACTTGTGCAAGGGGCATCATTTCAATAGATTCTTTGATAAGTGGAGTGGGTTGAAAGAAAGGTTGAAAAAGGGATTGGCTTACACGGCCAAGCCAGTTAGTTTGTCTTTTGATGGGTAATTCCATAAAAACCTCTCCTTTAATATCGAACGTTTGTTTGTAATTATATTATACGAACAAAGGTTCTTTTTGTCAACCTTTTTACGAACAAATTTTCGCATTTCATAATGGCTGTATTTTATTTATTTTTCAGCTTATCTTTATGTAGAGAGTGAATTGTGGTACTATATAGAACATGAAGTAATGGAGGGAAGTCATGTTAAAACAAAGGGGATTATTAATCGTTTTATCAGGCCCTTCGGGTGTCGGAAAAGGAACAGTTCGCAGCGCGATTTTTGAAGATTCAAATTGTGACTATGTTTATTCTGTTTCAGCAACTACTCGAGAGCGTCGACCAGGTGAATTAGAAGGGGTAGACTACTTCTTTATGAGTAGAGAATCATTTGAGGACTTAATTTCCCAAGAAGCCTTGTTAGAGTACGCGGAATATGTTGGAAATTACTACGGGACGCCGCTAGCATCTATTGAAGAAAATTTAGCGCAAGGACGCGATGTATTTCTTGAAATTGAAGTTCAAGGTGCCCGTAAGGTGAGAGAGAAGATTCCTGAGGGAATTTTCATTTTCTTAGCGCCTCCAAGTCTGAATGAGTTGGAGTCCCGTCTAACCGATCGAGGAACGGATTCCCAAGAAGTAATCGCTCGCCGTATGAATAAAGCTAAAGAGGAAATTGAATTAATGCGTCACTATGATTACGTGGTAGTTAATGATGAAATTTCTGAGGCGGTCGATGAAATTAATGCTATAATTAAAAGTGAACATCTAAGGGTTGAAAGAGTCATGCATTCGATCCAGGCAGATATTAATGCATATTTTGAAGAGGAGGCTAAGCAATCATGATGCTATATCCATCAATTGACGAATTATTGAAAAAAGAACCATCTAAGTATTCTTTAATAACTTTGGCAAGTAAACGCGCTAAAGAAATGGAAGATTATAAAATTATGCAATTACAAGACTATCAATCAGATAAACCTGTAGGCAAGGCTTTAGAAGAAGTTGTTGCGGGCGTATTATCCATTAAAAAATAAGAGGGCGAATAAGAAGGCTACTATGCAGATCATTTTTAATGATTTCATAGTAGCTTTTTAATAGGAGGTGAGCGAATGATCGCTGAAGTTATCATTGATATACCTACTGCACAAGTCAATCATAGCTTTGATTACAAAGTAAGTGCTGAAATGCAAGCTTTAATAAAGGTTGGTATGCGAGTGGAAGTTCCTTTTGGATATCGTAACCTAATGGCTTTTGTTGTTCATTTAAAAGATAATAGTGACTATCAAGGGGAATTAAAGGCGATTAGACGCTTGATTGATTACGAATCTTTTTTGAGTCAGGAACTAGTTGAACTTTCTCAAGTGCTTGCCGACCAACTTTATGCTTTTAGGATTTCAGTCCTACAAGCCATGTTGCCAAGTATTTTACGAGTCAAGTATCAAACGGTTGTTACAGTTAAACAGTCTGAAAAATTAGCTGAAGTGCTCGATTGTTCACCTGCAAAGTTAAATCAGCTTGGTGTCACGCGCCAATGGTTGGAAGAAAGGTTGACAGCTAGTCAAATTCGTTCATTATTAGATGAAGAAATTATTCAATTATCTTATCAGTTAATTGATAAAAAAACGCATAAGACCCTTAAGTATATCTTGCCTAATCGTTCACAGGCAGAATACCAAGACTTACTCGATCATTTAGATAAACGCAGTCATAAACAAGGTCAAGTTTTATCAGTCCTCATCGACCATCAATGGACTCAAGCCATAGAGTTCGATCAATTAGCAAAGCTGGCTCAAGTTTCTAAGGCCACCCTTAATACCATGATTAAAAAGGGGTGGTTGACGCTGGAAGAAAGGGAAGTTTATCGGCCAGCTTATCAAGTAGATCAAGCACTTCCTTCCTCAGCCAAAGCCTTATTAGCACAGCAACAAACAGCATTTGAGACTATAAAAAATCACATGACAGCTGAAGAAGCCCAAACCTTTTTATTGCAAGGAGTCACCGGATCAGGTAAAACCGAAGTCTATTTACAATTAATAGCTGAAGCCCTTAAAGCTGGTAAATCAGCGATTCTATTAGTGCCAGAGATTGCCTTAACACCACAAATGGTAGACCAGGTGATTGGTCGCTTTGGCAAAGGCGTTGCCGTTTTGCATTCAGCCTTATCATTGACCGAAAAATATGATGAATGGCGCAGAATCATTCGGCAAGAAGCGAAAGTGGTCGTCGGAGCGCGTTCTTCTATTTTTGCTCCGTTAAAAAATATCGGCATCATTATTATTGATGAAGAACATGAAACGACCTATAAACAAGGAGACAATCCACGTTATCATGCAAGAGAAGTTGCTAAATGGCGATCAAAATACCATCAGTGTCCCTTAGTTTTAGGTTCAGCCACACCTTCTTTAGAATCACGTGCTCGGGCTGAAGTTGGTAAGTATCAATTATTAAGAATGGACCAACGTGTTAATCAACAACCCTTACCACCCGTAACCATAGTGGATATGACTCAGCATTTATTGGATCAAGAAACACTGGAACTTTCTCAACTTTTAGAAGATAAAATTGCCGAAAAATTAGCGTCTAAAGAACAGGTTGTTTTGCTTTTAAATCGCAGAGGCTATGCCTCTTATGTCTTATGCCGTGAATGTGGTCATGTCATTCAATGCCCACATTGTGACATCTCTTTAACTTACCATAAGACTGGAGAAAAGCTTAAATGTCATTATTGTGATTACCAAGTAGGACTGCCAACCAATTGTCCTCAGTGTGGTTCTAAGCATTTGAGAAAACAAGGCATTGGCACTCAAAAAGTAGCCGAAAGTTTAAAGCAACGCTTTCCTCAAACACCCATTATCCGTATGGATAATGACACCACTCGACGCAAGGGCGCTCACAAAAAATTATTAAAAGCATTTGCCAGTCAAGCAGGTTCAATCCTTTTAGGAACACAGATGATTGCTAAAGGTCTCGACTATGAACAGGTAACCCTGGTTGGTGTTATTAATGCAGACACTGGTTTGAACTTACCAGACTTTAGAGCTGCTGAAAAAACCTTTCAGTTGCTGACTCAAGTAGCCGGAAGAACAGGGCGAGGCAAGCTAAAAGGCGAAGTGGTCATTCAAACCTATAATCCTAACCATTATGTGATTCAGCTAGCCAAAAAACATGATTATGACAATTTTTTTTATTACGAAATGCGAAGACGCCATATGAGCCATTATCCTCCTTATTTTTATACAACATTAATTAAGGTGTCTTCTAAAAACCGAGGCAAGGCTCAAAAAATGATCTATCAACTCAAGGATCAATTGATGGACAAAGTGAATACCCAATTAATGATATTAGGTCCCTCAACAGGAGGAATTGAAAGAATCAATGATTATTATCAATTCCATTTGCTCTTAAAATATAAAGAAGTAGACTTAGTTAAAGATCAGCTACAAACTATTCTTCTTGCTAGTCAAGAAAGCCAGGCCAAGGGAGTCTTTGTTCAAATAGACCATGAACCCCAGTATTTTATTTAGAAAGAGGTTATTGAATGAAAAAAATAATTTTTATGGGAACCCCTCCTTTTGCGGCAACCATTCTGAAAGGATTAATTCAACAAGTAGAGTATGAAGTGATTGCAGTAGTGACTCAACCAGATCGTCCAGTTGGTCGAAAACGTATTCTAACACTACCTCCAGTTAAAAAAACAGCTTTAGAAGCTAATATTCCAGTCTTTCAACCGGAAAAGTTAGCCGATTCAAAGGACTATCAGACTCTATTGAATACAGAAGCCGATTTAATCATAACGGCTGCTTACGGACAGAAAATACCACTTGCTTTATTAGAAGCACCCAGTCAAGGGTCTATTAATGTTCATGCTTCACTCTTACCTAAATATCGTGGAGGGGCTCCAATTCATTATGCAATTTGGCGGGGTGAAGAAGAGACGGGTGTAACAATTATGAAAATGACTGAAGAAATGGATGCTGGGGATATTCTCATTCAAACAGTTTTACCGATTTCTGAGAAGGATGATGTGGGCATACTGTTTGAAAAACTGGCTGTCGTTGGTAAAGAATTATTATTGAATTTCTTGCCGAAATTTTTTAATGGGGAGTATGAAGCGACTCCACAAGAATATAGCCAAGTACTATATTCTCCAACCATCAAAAAGCATGAAGAGCAGTTAAATTGGTTGCAAAGTGCGCGTGTCATTGACCGTCATATACGCGCCTTTAGACCTTTTCCAACAACCTATACCCTACTAGATGGTCAAAGAGTAAAAATCTGGCAAGCTCAACCCTTAAAAGAACTGGATGATAACATTGAAAGAATATTAACAGAAGAAATTCCGGGCCAAATTGTTGCTGCTGATGAAGAACACTTCTATGTTCGATGTGGTCAAGATTCCTACTTAGCAGTTAGTGAATACCAGCCCGCTGGAAAAAAAAGGATGATGGTTAAAGAATACTTAAAAGGGACACCGGCAGAAAGTTTAATTGGTAAGATATTCGACAGTGAAAAGGACTAATAAATAATGAAAATTAAACAAAGAAGCCAAACAAAATTGAAAAACAATCTCCGCTGGGACATGCTGAGATTGTTAGATCAAATTGATAACCAAGACCAATATTCTAATATCGTGATAGATAATTATCTGGCTTCAAGTAATCGAAGCAGTCAAGATAAAAATTTAGTGGTTAAGGTGGTTTACGGTAGTGTCCAACGTCGCTTGACCTTGGATTTCTATTTACAGGATTTAGTAAAAGGTAAAATAGAAGATTGGGTACGCAGCCTATTGCGATTATCTATCTATCAAGCTGTTTATTTAGACCGCGTGCCTCAGCACGCTATTGTAAATGAAGCAGTCGAGATAGCCAAAGTAAACGGACACCAAGGCATTGGAAAATTAGTTAATGCTATTTTACGTAACTTTTTCCGCCAAGAGCCTCAGTCATTGACGGTAATCACAGAACCCTTGGAGAGACTATCGATTGAGCATTCCGTTCCGCTTTGGTTGGTCAAATACTTTGACCAGCACTTACCAGAACATCAGCTCAAAGCATTTCTTTCTAGTTTGAATCAAGTTCCTAATTTGAGTGCTAGAATCAATGGTCCAACAGCCAAACGATCACATATCATGGACCAATTAAAAGAGCAAGGGTTGGCGGTTACTAGCAGTCAAGTTTCTCCTTTTGGTTTTCGAATCACAGCAGGGGATGTCTTTAATAGTCAAGCTTATCAGGAAGGTTTGTTTACCATTCAGGATGAATCATCCATGCTGGTTGCACCTTTAGGTAAATTGACAGGTTCTGAAAATGTTTTGGATGCATGTGCAGCTCCAGGAGGAAAAGCTAGCCATATTGCTTCACTTCTAACTGACGGACACTTAACAGCTTTAGATATTTCTAAGCATAAGTTAAGTATCTTAAAAGATCATGCCGAGCGGTTAGGCTTAAGTCATAAGATAGATTCAATAGTAACCGATGCCTTGGACTTCCAACCACTTTCTCAAACTGCTTTTGATGTGATATACTTAGATGCACCCTGTTCGGGTATCGGTTTGATGCGTCGTAAACCTGAAATCAAATATCAGAAGTCGCCTGTCGCTATTCAAGAACTGGTTAAATTACAAAAGCAATTATTTAATCATATGCTTTCTTTGCTCAAGCCAGGTGGTCGCTTAGTCTATTCTACTTGCACCCTGACTTATGAGGAAAATGAACAATTAATTGAAGAAATCTTAAAGGAAAATAGTGAGTGGCAAGTGGAGTCCATCCTAGCTGAAGAAGTTTTAACAGATAATGTAATAACTTCCCAAGGCTTTCTTCGCATTTGGCCCCAACAGCATGGAACAGATGGCTTTTTTATCAGTCGTTTTCTTAAAAAAATAGATTGAGGTGAGTTATGAAAATCACTATACATTCAAACATAGGGAGAAAGAGAAGTTCTAACCAAGATTATGCGGATTATTTTTATTCTCAAAACCAACAAATCCTTTTTATTCTATGTGATGGCGTGGGAGGCAACTTGGCAGGAGATATTGCTAGTCAACAAACGACAGAGTTTGTTGGTCGGGCATTCGAAACAATTGATTACCCTATGACCATCACCCAAGCGCATGCTTGGATGACCCAAATGACCAATCAAGTGAATACTTTCATTTTGAATCAAGCAGACCTTAATCCAGATTATGAAGGAATGGGAACGACAATTGTACTTGCAACAATTGTCGAGCAGACCATTCTTATTTGTCATGTCGGTGATTCGCGGGCTTATGCATACGGAGCGGGCCAATTAAAGCAATTAACCGAAGACCATTCTTTAGTCAATGAGTTAATTCGTACAGGTGAAATAACAGTAGAAGAGAGTATTGATCACCCACGTCGTAATGTGGTCACCCAATCCATTGGAACACCAATGGTTTTAGAACCAGCTTTTTCAGAGATTTCTCTTGATAAAGTGGAACTTCTCTTGCTTTGCTCGGATGGTTTAAACGGCATGCTTAAAAATGAAGAAATTGAACAAATAATTAATAATCAAACAGATTTAGACCGCTTAGGTGATGAACTAGTCGCAGCGGCTAATAATGCTGGGGGTCTCGATAATATTACTATTATTCTAGCCAGCGATTTTAATTTGGAGGACGAAGGAGGTGACATTATTCATGGAAATAGGGGATAAACTATCCGATCGTTATGTCCTAACTTCTGTCATTGGTCAAGGCGGCATGGCAAATGTCTTTTTAGCTCATGATTTAATTTTGGATCGAGACGTAGCTGTGAAGGTGTTACGTTATGACTTCCAGGATAATCAAGATGCGATTCGTCGTTTCCAAAGAGAAGCCATTTCAGCCAGTCAACTTCTACATCCCAATATTGTAGAAGTTTATGATGTCGATGAACATGAAAAACAGCAATATATTGTGATGGAATATGTAAAAGGTCAAGACCTTAAAACTTTTATCAAAAAGAATGCACCTGTCCCGCTAGAACTAGTTGTTTCCATTATGGGACAAATTGTAGCGGCTATCGATGTGGCCCACAAAAATCGTATTATTCACCGCGATATAAAACCACAAAACATTTTAATTACTGCAAATAATGTGGTTAAGATTACGGACTTTGGTATTGCTGTGGCTTTATCAGATACTTCGATTACTCAAACCAATACCTTGCTAGGCTCAGTTCATTACCTATCGCCCGAGCAAGCCAAGGGCAATAGTGCAACCACTAAATCAGATATTTATGCCATGGGTGTAGTTTTATATGAGCTAATCACGGGTTCTGTCCCACATGATGGTGAATCCGCAGTTTCGATTGCACTTAAACATTTTCAAGAACCCTTTCCAACTATTCGAGAGCGCTTAGAATATGTTCCTCAAAGCTTAGAGAATGTCGTCTTAAAAGCGACGGCTAAGCAAGCGAAGGATCGTTATCGTACGGCTCAAGAGATGTTTAACGACTTATCTTCTTCTCTTAGTGTCGGACGTATTGATGAAAAACCCTTTATTCCTAGCAGTCAGTTGGATGAATCAGAACAATTTAAATCCATTCAGCCCATTCCAGCCGCTGATCGTGTGTTGACGGAAACAATCGAAGGGCCTGAGCCTTTAAATGAAGAGGAGTTTCCAACTTTTGATTTACCAGATAAAAAGACTAGCCATTTAGGGTCCAAGATTTTTAAAATTCTCTTCTTTGCTACGATATTGTCCTTACTATCTTTAGCTGTCTTTTTCGCCTATCGCTTATTCGTTGCCAGTGTAATCGTTCCTGAATTGGCTGGCCTAGACCAAAAACAAGCCATTGAATTACTAGAAGAGAATGATTTAATGCTAGGCGAAAGTACTGTTGTTTGGGATGATCTTATTCCGCGTGGCCAAATTATTGAAAGTGATCCCCAATCAGGGGACCGCATAAATCGTGGCTCTAAAGTTAATTTAACCTTCTCTGACGGCAAGCCGAGAGTCAAAATCGGTGATTACCTCAATCAAAACTATGAGCCGGTCCGTCGTAAACTAATTGATGCAGGTTTTATAGTTGACTTAAGGTATTTAGCAGCTAGTCAGTCAGAAGCAGGTAAAATTTTAGAACAGAGTATTGCACCGGGTACGGAAGTCGTTCCTGGTGAAAGTTCAATTATTTTAGTAATCGGATCCTATTCTGAGCAAACGACCATGCAAGATTTTACTAATTTATCGATTGATATGGTCTATAAGTTTGCAGACACCTATGGTCTCTATGTAGAAGAAGCTTATCAATATCATGATTATCTACCTGAAGGGATTGTCATTGATCAAGACCCACTTTCAGGCTCACCCATTGCTCAAGGAGACACCATTAAGGTGACGGTTTCTCAAGGTGAAGAAAAAGCAGAAGTGTCGACTGCCACAGAAACGGTATACCTTGATTATGTCCCTAAGTATGCTGAAAATGACTACGAACAAAGCAAGCCATTACCGAATAAAATCCAAGTTTTTATAGGAGATGACCGTAATAATATCACTCAAGTTGCGCGTGAAATTGAAATCACCGAATCGCGTGAAATTCAAATCGTCCTCTATATTCCCGAAGGAGGATCCGGACAGTACCGTGTCTTAAGAGACGGCGAAATTGTCGCACAGTCCTCAGCCGTTTATCCTAATTAAGAATTTGAAGAGTTAAGAGCAGCATTACTGACTCTTAACTTTTTTTCTGAATAAATACTGACCAAAGGAGGAAATTATTTGAAACAGCTTATTACCTCACATGAAGGGATCATCTATCAAGCAGTTAGTGGCTTCTATTATGTATGGTCGCAAGGAGAATCTTTTGTAACAAAAGCAAGAGGTAACTTTCGTCACTTGAAGACCAATCCCTTAGTGGGAGATCGCGTACGATTTGTCATGGATCAACAAGATGAAAGTCAAGTGGGCAGATTAGAAGAGATCTTCGAACGAGATAACTTTTTGATTCGACCGGCTGTTGCTAATGTCGACTATGCTCTCATTGTCATGTCCTTAGTTGAACCTGAGTTTTCCTATAATTTATTAGATTATTTCCTTGTTTCGATGGAGTCTCATCGCATCCAACCCATTATTATCTTGAGTAAATATGACCTTTTAATCGAGCATCAGGGACGGGATGCAGCCAATGACTTAGTAGCAGAAATCAGAGCAATCTATGAAGTAATTGGTTATGATGTTTTTCTCTTTGACCAATCCAATGAAAAGATGCAAGCTATTCAAACCATTTTCCAACAAGGAATATATGTAATGACCGGTCAATCGGGAGTGGGAAAATCGACCCTTTTAAACAAACTGCTACCTCAAGCTGAAATTAAGACCAACCAGATATCCAGCCATTTAAACCGCGGTAAGCATACCACTCGAGAAGTTACTCTTTATCGTTTTGGTCAAGGACTCTTAGCCGATACACCCGGTTTTTCAGCTATTGATTTCGACCATTTAGAAAAAGAAGAACTGGCCGCTTGTTTCCCAGAAATTCACCAAGCAGGTGCAAAGTGTCGGTTTAGATCTTGTATCCATAAGAACGAACCTAATTGCCAAGTGAAAGAGTTGGTGGCAAGTAGCATAATAAGTAACAGCCGTTATCAAAATTATTTGCAGATTTTAGAAAAAATTGAAAACAAAAAAATTTATTATTAAAGGAGAATAGTCATGAAAATTGCACCTTCAATGTTGAGCGCTGATTTTAATCACTTGTTAGAAGATATCCAGACCATTGAAAAGGGTGGAGCAGATTATCTACATATTGATATTATGGATGGCAGCTTTGTACCGAATATTTCATTTGGTCCCATGATTTTTAAAGGATTAAGATCTCATAGCCATATGGTTTTTGATTGTCACATGATGGTGGATCAACCGGAGCGGTATTTGGAAATGGTTGCTGATGCGGGAGCGGATATTATCACCGTACATGTGGAAGCGACCCAACATATTCATTCAGCCTTACAAAAGATAAAAGCCTTAGGAAAAAAAGCGGGAGTGGCTATTAATCCAGGAACTCCAGTCGAAGCGGTTTATCCTTTATTGGAATTAGCGGATTTAGTCTTGGTGATGACTGTTAATCCAGGCTTTGGTGGTCAGGCTTTTATTGAATCAACCATGAAGAAGGTAGAAAAACTAGCCAAATTACGTCAAGAAAATGATCATTATCACTATGAGATTGAAGTAGACGGTGGGGTCAATGATCAAACAGCTAAAAGTTGTATAGCAGCTGGTGCAGATGTTTTAGTAGCTGGTTCCTACATCTTTAAGCAAATGGATCTGGCTGCAGCTATCGCTTCCTTAAGACCCTAAGGCCAATTAGTATGGTGGATAAGATTATTATCTGTGCTGGGGCTCCTAATCCAGCCCTCAGCCATTTGTCTGAGGTGACAGATCAGACTTATCTCATTGGAGTTGACGAAGGGGCCCTCCAATTGGTGAAGGCAGGCTATCGATTGAACGTTGCAATTGGAGACTTTGACTCGGTCACTCCCACCCAATTTAGTAAGATTGAAGCGGCTAGTCAAGAGGTTTTAAAATATCCAGCTGCCAAAGATGATACCGATATGGAGCTGGGCCTTGAATTCGCTCTTAAACAAGACAGTCGATGTCCGGTGGAAGTATATGGCGCAATAGGTAATGGAGAGGGACGTTTAGATCATTTAATTGCTAACCTTTGGCTCGTCTTTCAAGAACGCTATTTTGCAATTATCCCCCGTTTAAGCTTTATTGAAAAAGATCAAGTGGTGCGATTTTTTAAACCAGGCAATTATTTTCTAGAAGACTTGAACAATTGCCGCTACTTATCCATTATTTCAATGACGGCTGTTAAGCAGCTGCAGATTAAGCAGGCCAAATATGAACTAGGTCTAACAGATTATGCTTTTCCTCGAGCCTTGGTGTCTAATGAGTATGTCGATCAGCATAAAATAAATCTTTCTTTTACTGAAGGTCTCTTGATGGTTATTTGGGAAAAAGGAAAATAAAGGCTTGGGTTTAAAAATAGAAGATAGGGATATAAAATTGAAGCACTTTCATTATTGTGTTAAAATTTACTTAATAAATGATATTCGAAGTTTATTTAATCAAGTTTTTATTAGGAAAGGAAGTTGATGGGATGAAAAAGCTTTTTGCTTTAATAATGATTATGATACTCATGCTACCGCCAGCTATATCCGCTCAAGAGGAGATAGTTGATTTTGAGGGACGCTATTTGACTGAAGAAAACTCAAATATTATGGGGTTCGAAATAGAAGAAGACTTATTGAAAGTAATTTTAGGCCGGTCTTACTTTGGACAAGCAGCTTTGGAAGGTGATTATTCGGACGCATTACTACAATTATATACCGAGAGCATTAATCAGGATGGGCGTTTAATGATGGTAAAAACAGATGAAGCAGCAGAATCTTTAAAAAATCAACAATATATTAACCTGCGCTTTTCTGATGAAGTTCCTATGGCAGTTGAAATTATCGTACATAATCCAACCTACAGAATAAAAGATCAAAAACTAACCATTTCTTTTGCGGATAAAGAACTTTTCAGCTTTGAACTAAATGAAGAATCTAATTTGGTGGATGAAGAGGGCAATCAATTTATGCTAAAAGAAAAAGATTAAACAAAACAAAAAAGCCTCCTAGCGCTTCATCTTGATGATGATTGGCTAGGAGGTTTTAATGTATTGATTAAGCACGTTCAACTTTACCTGATTTTAATGCTCGCGCTGAAACCCAAACTTTTTGAGGTTTGCCATCGATCATAACACGTACTTTTTGTAAGTTAGCGCCAAAACGACGTTTTGATTTATTCATTGCATGAGAGCGATTGTTACCAGATACAGCTTTACGCCCTGTGAAATAACATTCTTTAGCCATGGTTCTGCCTCCTTTTCCTTGTAACAATTTAAAAGTTACATTTCATACCAAATTAATTTACCATAATTTGACTTTTGAAGCAAGTGAATTATGATGAAATTAACTACTAATCTTAAATATCTCGTTACTAAAACTATTAAAATAGGTGCTAAGCTAAAAAATTTATGCTAAACTATGGTGGATAACAAAAAGGAGGTACTTTATGGCTATTAATATCCAAACTCCAAATGGAGAGATATCCTTAGAAAATGAAGTGATTGCAACCATTGTCGGTGCAGCAGTTACTGACAACTACGGAGTTGTAGGAATGGTAAGTAAACATTTCTTCCGTGATAATTTAACAGACATTCTTAAGAAAGAAAACTATTCACGTGGTGTTTTAATTTCTCAAGAAGGAGACAATATTTCAGTAGATGTCTATATTGTCGTTTCTTACGGGACAAAAATCTCTGTGATTTGTCAAAATATTCAACAAGCTGTTAAATACAATGTCGAGCAACTCTTGGGCTTTGAATTGGACTTTGTTCATGTCCATGTCCAGGGTGTGACTATCGACTAGGATCGTTTAGGAGGTAAAGTGTGGAACTGAAAACAATCAAAGCATCTGACTTTAAACAGATGTTTATAGCAGGTGCCGAGCGCCTGGCTGAAAATGTTGACTTAGTGAATTCGTTAAATGTCTTTCCCGTGCCTGATGGAGATACAGGAACTAATATGAATATGACTTTCCAATCAGGTGTTGAGAATATGCGTAATTCTACTAGTCATCATGTTGGAGAATTAGCAAATGCCGTGGCCAAAGGACTGTTAATGGGGGCTCGAGGAAATTCAGGCGTTATCTTGTCACAAGTTTTCCGTGGCTTCTCAATGGCAATTAAAGATTGTGAAGAATTAAATGCCAAAGACTTTGCTAAGGCTTTTATTGGTGGTGTGGAATCAGCTTATAAGGCAGTGATGAAGCCAGTTGAAGGAACCATTTTAACTGTTGCTAGAGAATCTGCTGTAAAAGGTGAACAAGAAGCTAAGCAAACAGAAGACATCCTACAAGTGATGCGCACGATCGTAGCAGAGGCAAAAGAATCATTGGATCGAACACCTGAATTACTACCAGTTTTAAAACAGGTGGGTGTAGTCGATTCGGGTGGTAAGGGGCTTTTATGTATCTATGAAGGCTTCCTTGCCAATCTTTCAGGGGAAGTCATTATCGATGAAGTTGAAGACCAATCTAATGACCATGCCCACGCAATCTTCGAAGAAATGAATGAACACCCAATGTCTATGGATGAGATTACCTATGGTTTCTGTACCGAAATTATGGTAAGAATTGGACAAGGACAGACTGTTAAGAAAGCTTTTGATTATGAAGAGTTTAGACAAACGCTTGATAAAAAAGGTGATTCTTTGCTGGTTGTTGCTGATGATGAAATTGTTAAGGTTCACATCCATACGGAAGATCCAGGCGAGATTATGCAATTGGGTCAAGAATTTGGTGAGTTAATTAAAATTAAAGTCGATAATATGCGTGAGCAAGTTAGAGACTTAGAAGACAAAGAGACTACGCTGCGTCAACAAGCTGTCCCTCAAACTCAAGAAGATTACGCAGTGATTGCTGTAGCTTCAGGTAAAGGCTTGACAGAGCTCTTCCATTCTATTGGAGTAAAGGAAGTCCTTTCTGGAGGTCAGACAATGAATCCTTCTACCGAAGACTTCATTAAAGCAATCGAGCGAGTTAACGCCAAAAATATTATCTTGTTACCGAATAATAAGAATATTATTATGGCGGCTCAACAAGCGGCTGAAGTCAGTGAAGTACCAACGGTAGTTGTGGGCACAAAGTCAATCACCCAAGGAATCTCAGCCATGTTGATGTATGATCCTTCAGTTGCCATTGAAGAGAACAGACTAGCTATGGAAGAGTATGCGCTAAGCGTTGCTTCTGGACAAATTACTCATGCTATTCGAGATACAGAAATTAATGGCCTATCCATTAAAGAAAACGATTTTATGGGTATTTTAGATGGCGATATAATCTTAACCCACACTGATTTAAAAGAAACTCTGATCCAATTGGTTAATCGAATGGTGGATGAATCAAGTGAGTTAGTAACGGTTATTATTGGCGAAGAGGGTGATCATTCATTAGCCCAAGAAGTTGCTGACCATTTTGAACAAACTAACTCTGAGATTGAATTTGAACTTATTCAAGGAGACCAACCAGTCTACAATTATTTTGTAACGGTGGATTAGATTGTTAGAAAATAGCTGATCACCACTTAGTTTCTAGGTGGTGATTTATTTTTTTGCTCAAAGAGGAGGAAGAAGATGGGAAAGTCTTGGTTAGATCCTATCGATCAGCTCAAAGGTGTTGGCCCCAAGACCAGTCTTTTATTTAAACAATTAGGAATTGAAACAGTAAAGGATTTAATGTTTCATTTTCCATTTCGTTTTGAGGATATCCAAGCACGCCAGTTAGAAACTATTCTTGACCAGGAAAAAGTTGTCTTGATGGGAAAAGTTGTTAGTCCAGCTGTGGTCAACTATTTTGGTAGAAAGAAAAGTCGCTTAAGTTTTAAATTGGCTGTAGATGGCCATCAAGTGATAACCGTCTCTTTTTTTAACCAGCCCTACTTAAAGAAACAAATTGAATTAGGTCAAACGCGAGCTATCTATGGTAAATGGCAAGAAAGTAACCAGTCGCTAATGGCCATGAAATTAATTAATCCGTCAGCAGGTGAGGACTATGCACCCATTTACCATACTAGCAAGGGACTGAGTCAGGGCCAGATTGTCAAAGCCATCAAGCAAGCCTTTGTTGATTATCAAGAAAGTATTGAAGAAATCATTCCGACTTATTTAAATCAACAATTTAACTTAATAAATCTGAAGGAAGCACTTTGGGCCATGCATTTTCCTAAGCAAGATAATGCGAAAAGACAGGCCCAGCGAAAGATCATCTTCCAGGAGTTCTTTCTTTACCAATGGCGCTTACAAAGCGCCAAATTTAACCGCTTAAAAACTAAGGGTATTCAAATCCACTATCAAGTTGAAGAATTACGACAAATTATCCAAAGCATCCCTTTTGAATTAACGGATTCACAAAAAAAAGCGGTTAATGAAATTTGCCGCGATCTTTTATCACCTTATCCAATGAACCGCTTATTGCAAGGAGATGTAGGTAGCGGTAAGACCTTAGTTGCCTTCTTGACCATGATTGCTAGTGTGCAAGCAGGTTATCAAACAGCCTTGATGGTTCCAACAGAAATATTAGCTCAGCAGCATTATCAATCTTTTAATCAATATTTTGAAAAGAGTGGTTTTCATGCAGAAATATTAACTTCTGAGAGGCAAGTTTCAGAAAAAAAAGCTGTTTTACAAGGTCTAAAAACAGGACGCATCCGATTGATTATCGGTACCCATGCTTTAATTCAAGAGGGAGTAGATTTTAAATCACTCGGCTATATCGTTATAGATGAGCAACACCGCTTTGGTGTTGGCCAAAGACAGAACTTATTAGAAAAAGGTCTGGCTGGTCAAGAAGCCAATGTCCTGCAAATGACAGCAACTCCCATACCCAGAAGTTTGGCTCAGACCCTTTATGCCGACCTTTGCGTCTCAACCATGGAAGGTCTACCGCGTGGAAGGGTTGAAATTAAGACACAAGCCGTTAGTGATAAGCACATTGCCACAGTCTATGACCGTATGCAAAAAGAATTAGATAAGGGTCATCAAATCTATTATGTATTGCCTTTAATTGAAGCCAGTGAATTTATGGAACAAGTTGAAAATGTACAAGAGACTTGTCAACGTTTAAGAGAAAAATTTCCACGAGTTACAATCGATAGTTTGCATGGTCAATTGAGTAAAGAAGAACAAAAAGAAGTGATGAAAGCTTTTAAAGCTCAAGCAATTCAAATTTTAGTAGCAACCACTATGGTTGAAGTCGGTGTGGATGTACCGAATGCAACGGTCATGGTCATTCAATCAGCCGAACGTTTTGGTTTAGCCCAGCTCCATCAGTTAAGAGGGCGGGTAGGGCGAAGCCCATTACCCTCTTACTGCTTTTTAATTGCCAACCCAACGACCCAACAAGGAAAAGAACGTCTAATTAAGATGGTCGAAAGTCAAGATGGCTTTGAACTATCAAAAGCGGATATGGAAATTCGTGGCATGGGAGATGTCCTAGGACGAAATCAAAGTGGAATTGCCCAATTTACATATGGACATCCCTTACAAGACGAAGCCATTATGACAGCGGCTTATCAAGCAGTTGACCATTTAATGAGACAACCAGATATAGTGACTGAGAAAGAAACAAAAACAATTGAAAAGTATACCCAATTAATTAAATTAGAAATTTAGGAGTGGAATTTATGATTAAAATAGCGATTGATGCAATGGGTGGCGACAATGCACCACAAGCCGTATTTGACGGAGTTCTAAGAGCCTTAGATGCTTATAAGGACATCGAAATTCATCTTTATGGCGACGAGAAAGCCCTTAAAAATCTTCCAGATATGTTTGATGACCGTTTAATCCGAATACCGACTACTGAGGTTATCAAAGGAGAAGATGAACCGGTAAAAGCTGTTCGTCGCAAGAAAGATGCTTCAATGGTGGTTGCTGCCAAGGCGGTAAGAGAAGGTAAAGCAGATGTACTGCTTTCGGCTGGGAATACAGGCGCCTTATTAACAACCGGCTTATTGGTGGTTGGTAGAATTAAAGGTGTCGATCGACCGGGATTGATGCCGGTCATCCCAACCATTAATGAGAAATCTCCTCATTTAATTTTAATGGATGCCGGAGCCAATGCGGAATCAAAAGCAGAGCACCTCTTACAATATGCTCAACTAGCTAGCTATTATGCTGAGAGTGTTTTAAAAATAGAGCAAGCAAGAGTAGGGCTTGTTAATAATGGAACAGAGGCTGGTAAGGGAGATGAATTACGTAAACAAGCTTACCAACTCCTCAATCAAGCGAGTGGTTTAAATTTTGTAGGCAATATTGAAGCCAAAGATCTTTTAAATGGGCAGGTAGATATTGCGGTGACAGATGGCTTTACCGGTAATGCTATCCTAAAAACATTGGAAGGAAGCCTAAAATCCATCTTCAAATTACTCAAACGAACTCTAAGTGAGAGTAGTATCACCAATAAAATTGGTGGCCTTCTCATTAAACCCTCATTAAAAAAGATGGCTGAAAATTTTGATGATAGCAAGCAAGGAGGAGCGGTCCTTTTAGGGGTTAAAAAGCCAGTAATTAAAGCGCATGGATCAGCAAATGACATCGCCATTTATCATGCTATTCGACAAGCTCGTGAAATCGTTTTATCAGGTTTTTCCGAAGAAATAAGCACTTTTTTTGAAAATAGTGACAAAAATGATAGACAGATTAGAAAATAATCGTTATTATAATATAACCGGCATTGTGGTATAACTTTTTAATTAAGGAGTGGAAAATTTGAAGACAGAAACATTTGAAAAAGTTAAAACTTTATTAGTAGAGCATTTTGATCTTACTGAAGATCAAGTAACTGAAAATCTAACCTTTGAAGACCTAGGCGCCGATTCTTTAGATATGGTGGAATTCGTGATGGGGATTGAGGAAGAATTTGATATAGAATTCGAAGATGAAAAAATTGAAAAGCTCTCAGATATTAAGGACGCCGTTTCTTATATCGACCAATTACGATCAGAAAAATAAATGGATGTCATAGTCATTGATAAAGGAGGCCTCAAATGGAATCAAAAGAGATATTATTAGAAGTGAAAGATTTGCACACTGGTTTTCGCATTAAAGACCAGTATTTCGATGCTGTCGATGGGGTTTCTTTTACCCTAGCGCGTAATGAAAAGTTAGCCATTGTTGGGGAGTCAGGCTGTGGAAAATCAACCCTGGCCACTTCAATCATAGGCTTACACAATCGCATGAATACAAAAATTACCGGGGAAATTAATTACAAGGGTGATAATCTCGTTAATTATGATGAATCAGATTATGACAAAATTCGCGGGAATGATATTGGCATGATCTTCCAAGACCCTTTAGCGTCATTAAACCCTTTAATGACAGTAGGTGAGCAGATTGAAGAAGCTTTGTATTATCATACCAAGTTAGATGGACAACAACGAACTCAGCGCGTACTTGAATTACTCGACCAAGTAGGTATTGAAAACCCTCAAAGAATGACCAAGCAATATCCACATGAATTATCAGGTGGAATGCGTCAGAGAGTAATCATTGCCATTGCATTATCTTGTAAACCACCAATAATTATTGCAGATGAGCCGACAACTGCTTTAGATGTAACTATTCAAGCACAAATTTTGGATCTTTTGAATGAAATTCAAGAGGAAACCGAATCAGGAATTATTTTGATTACTCACGATTTAGGAGTAGTTGCAGAGACGGCTGATCGAGTAGCAGTTATGTATGCAGGACAATTTGTTGAAGTTGCAAGTGTCGAAGAACTCTTCAATGATCCGAGACATCCTTATACCCGCTCACTCTTAAAGTCCATTCCGCAATCCAATGATTTAGTTGATGAAAAGGGCGATCTACATGTAATACATGGGGTTGTACCTCCATTAAACCGTTTAGAACGCAAAGGCTGTCGTTTTGCTCCTCGCATTCCTTGGATTCCTGAAGAACATCATGAAGAGCATCCAGTTCTCCATGAAGTAAAACCAGAACATTGGGTACGTTGTACTTGTCATGAACACTTTTATTTCACTGAGGAGGTGGACTAATGTCAGAATTTCTTACAATTGAAAACTTAAAGGTTCACTATCCAATTCGATCCGGTTTCTTTAACCGTATCACTGACCATGTCTACGCAGTGGATGGTGTGGACTTAAGTTTTGAGGCAGGAAAAACTTATGGCCTGGTGGGTGAATCAGGATCAGGTAAATCAACTATTGGAAAAGCTATTATCGGTTTAGAAAAATTGACCGAGGGTAAAATTATCTATGAAGGGGAAGACGTTTCGAATGCTGCATCCAGTCGCAGGTCAAATTATCGGCGCAATGTTCAGATGATCTTCCAAGATTCATATTCTTCTTTTAATCCGAAGAAGAGGATTCTAGATATTATGGCGGAGCCCTTGCGTAATTTCACCCATTTAACGATTGAAGAAGAAAAGAGAAAAGCAAGTGAACTCTTAGAAATAGTCGGTTTGACTTCAGAAGCTTTAGTCAAGTATCCGCATGAATTTTCAGGAGGACAAAGACAAAGAATTGGGGTAGCTAGAGCTGTTGCGCTGAACCCTAAATTAGTCATTGCTGACGAACCGGTTTCAGCTTTAGACTTATCGGTTCAAGCTCAAGTCTTAAACTTTATGAAACGTATTCAAGAAGAATTTAATGTTTCTTACTTGTTTATTTCGCATGATTTAGGCGTGGTGAAACACATGTCTGACGAATTGGCCATTATGTATCGTGGAAGATTTACTGAATATGGCTCTAATTATGAAATTTATAAAAATCCTCAACACATATATACTAAAAGGCTTTTATCAGCTATACCGCATGTTGATCCAAACAATCGAAGAGAGCACCATATAGAGCGTCTCCGAGTGGAGAAAGAATATCATGAAAATGCCAGTCAATATTTTGAGGAAAGTGGACGGGTCTATGATCTGAAGAAGATTAATGATCACCACCAAGTGGCTTTAAAAGAAGTCGGCTTTGCTCAAAGAGAGGAAGTGAAATAAATGTGGAAGACGATTTTAAGAAGGGTCATTTTGATGATTCCTCAAATTTTTCTTTTAAGTATCATTGTCTTTGTTTTGGCTGCTTTGATGCCAGGGGATGCGTTGACGGGTTTACAAGATCCAAATGTGGACCCTGCTCAAATAGCAGCCATGCGGGAGCAACTAGGACTAGATAAACCGTGGCCAGAGCGTTATGTTGATTGGATTACTGGTATCTTTCAAGGTGATTGGGGACGGTCTTGGCATCACCGTCAACCGACTCTAAAGATTATTGGTCAAAGAGTTTGGCCCACCTTACAATTATCTTTATTAACAGTGATCATTTCGTACGGAATCGCTTTACCATTAGGTCTGTTTTCTGGTCGTTATCAAAATTCCGTTTTTGATAAAACCGTTAACTTATATACCTTTGTAACTTATGCTATTCCATCTTTCGTATTGGGTTTATTTATGATTTGGTTATTTGGTTATATTCTTGGCTGGTTCCCTACAACTGGAACAGTAGACCCGGGTCTTGAGCCTGGAACGCTTGATTTTGCTTTGTCAAGATTTAAACACATTATTTTACCAGCTATTACAATGGCACTTTTATCAACAACCTCTACTATTCAATACTTAAGAACAGGAGTCATTGATGCTAAAACGGAAGATTATGTTCGCACAGCTAAGGCTAAAGGCGTTCCAGAAAATGTTGTTTATCGCAAGCACATCTTCCGGAATTCAATCCTACCAATTGCTGCCTTTTTAGGCTTTACCATCACTGGTTTGTTAGGCGGATCTGTCTTCACTGAGACAGTCTTTAATTATCCAGGAATGGGAAAATTATTTGTCGAATCAATCGCTTTACGTGATTTTTCTGTAATGATAGCTATTACATTGATCTACGGATTTACAACCCTTTTAGGTTCGTTATTATCAGACATCATTATGGTTTTTGTTGACCCTAGAATTCGAATTAAATAGGAGGTGGAATAATGGCTGAAAATAATACACAGGTAACAGTAAATGAAGAACTATTGCAAGACCAAGTTTCCACTCCACCGATGGGTTGGGAAGTTATTCGTCGAGAGTTTGCACGTGATAAAATTGCTGTTTTATCATTAATTCTTTTATTAATTATTGTCGTAGCGGCGGTCTTATCAGCATTCTTTATTGATTCCGATGCTGCAGGCATAGTTAATATTTTTGACCGCTTTACACCGCCAGGAGAAAAAGGCTATCTTTTAGGTACCGATGAGGGTGGAAAAGGCATTTTTGAACAGCTTTTACTAGGAACAAAAAATTCCTTAATTATCGCTTGGGCTGTCACTATATTAACAGCAGGTTTTGGGACGATTATTGGTTTGATTGCCGGTTATTATGGGGGTCGAGTGGATGATTTTATTATGCGTGTGGTAGACTTTTTAATCGTTTTACCGAGAATCATGATTATTATTGCGGTCGTAACAATCGTTAAACGCTTCGACCCTTGGACTTTGATTTGGATTATATCTTTATTTGGTTGGATGGGGCAGACCCGTTTGATTCGAACGGCTTCTTTATCAGAAGCATCCAAGGATTATATCAAGGCATCAAAAACCATGGGGACTAGAGATTGGAAAATTATGCTCGGCTCCTTATTACCGAATCTTTCTTCGCTAATGATCACCAACTTAACCCTATCCTTTGCCGGTAATATCGGTTTAGAAACAGGACTTTCTTTCTTGGGCTTTGGTTTGCCTGTTGGAACACCTTCTTTAGGAACGCTAATTGGTTACGCTAGAACACCAGATATTATTGAAAATAAATGGTGGGTTTGGTTGCCAGCTGCCTTGTTAGTATTGATCATGATGTTATCAATTAACTATATCGGACAAGCTTTCCAACGTGTAGCAGATTCAAAACAAAGAAGAGGATAAAAATTTTAAGAGCTTTACCCTTTATTTACTTTAGCGTTAAGCGATGAGTAAGAAGTGGGGCTCTTTTTTTATGAGAAAATTTTAATCTTACAGAAAAGTTTTCGTTTTGAAATTTTATTATATCTTGTAAGTGCTAAATAAAAATCAAAAGATTTTTCTGCTAGAAATTACTAGTTGGGTCATAAGCTTTAAAATAATGAAAAGACATTTTCATGAAAAACCTTTAAGACAAGTGAGCTTTGGAAACTTTTCATAAATAAACCCCTAATAAAGCTTGTTTTTATTAGAAAAAGATAAAAATATTAAAAAAAAATTAGAAAAGACTTGATTTAATCATATAATTTCTATATGATAGGATTATCACATTTAGAGGAGGCTTAGTATGAGAAAATCATTAGAAAAACATCTTATACAGTTTATGACAACAATGACAATCGGTTCCTTGGTATTGAGTTCCCTACCTATGGTCCAAGCTGAGGAAGCAGATGGAGAAGGAGCCCCCGCACCGGACATTTCGACTTCTGTAGAGCATGAAGGTGAAGTCATGGAGGGTGGAACACTTAAGGTAGCCTTTGTTTCCGATACCGCATTTGCAGGTGTCTTCAATAATATGTTTTACACAGGAAACCCAGATGCAACCGTAATTGCTTACTTTAACCCTGGCCTATACGGCTACGACAATAACTTCAAGATCGATGATTCCGGTTTTGCCAAAGTGGAAATGGATGTTGAAAATAAACAAGTAACTATCACAATCCCAGAAGGAGTTAAGTGGGATGATGGCGAACCGATTACGATAGATGACGTTATTTTTCCTTACTATGTAGTAGGACACCCTGATTATACCGGCATTCGTTATGGTAGCGATTTTGAGAATGTGGTAGGAATGGACGAGTATCATAACGGCGAAGCCGAGGAAATTTCTGGGTTGGAACGTGTCGATGATTATACCCTAACCGTTACTTATAAGGCTTTTCCGAACTCAATGGTTCAAGCTGGTGGAGGAATTTCTTCTTATATCGAACCTGAGCATGTCTTTGAAGGTATCGAAGTAGCTGATATGGAAGACTCTGCACCTGTACGTGAGAAACCAGTAGGCTTTGGACCTTTTAAGGTGGAATCAATGACACCAGGTGAAGCAGTCACTTATACTGTAAATGAAAATTATTATAAGGGGCGTCCTAAATTAGATGGAATGACAATGAATGTCATCAACCCTAATTCAATTGTTGCTGAATTAAAGGCTGGTAATTTTGATATTGCAACCTTACCAACTGATAAGTATGATACTTATAAAGATGCAACGAACTTTACTACCATTGGTTATGAGCAGAATGCTTATACATACATTGGCTTCAAGATGGGTAAATGGAATGAAGAAGAAGGTAAAAACGAATTTGATCCTGAATTAGTTACATCCAATAAAGCTCTTCGTCAAGCGATGGCTTATGCCATGGATAATGATTCAGTCGGCCGTGAATTCTATCAAGGATTGCGTCGTGCTGCAGACTCAATGATTACACCGAACTTTGTAGAATACTTAAATCCTGACGTTAAGGCCTATGAATACAATCCAGAAAAAGCTAAGGAAATTCTAGCAGAAGCTGGCTTTAAGGATGTGGATGGTGATGGTCTAGTGGAAGATCCTAATGGCGAGAAATTCACCTTGAACTTCGCTTCAATGTCAGGTGGTGAAACAGCTGCTCCATTGGCTCAGTACTATGTACAAGCATGGAACGCAGTCGGTATTCCTGTAGAGCTATTAGATGGACAATTACTAGAGTTTAATTCTTTCTATGAACGTATTAAGAAGGATGATCCAGAAATACATATTTTCCAAGCTGCTTTTGGTACTGGTGGCGATCCAAATCCAAATGGATTATTTGGTGAACGAGCACAATTCAACTACAGTCGCTATGTGAATGAAGAACATAACCAATTATTAGCGGATATTGAATCAGACGAATCGTTTGATGATGACTACCGTCAAAAAGCCTTCTACGCTTGGCAAGAATTTATGCATGAAGAGCTTCCTGTTATTCCAACGCTTTGGAGATATGAATTAACAGCCGTTAATAAGCGTGTGACGAATTGGGATGTTGAAATTGGAGCAAATCTTGATTGGACACAAGTAGGCTTAACTGCTGAAAGTCCAATTGCTGAATAATTTAAAATTTTAAAAGATGAAGATCAAGCATAGCTTTGCTTGATCTTTTTATTTATATACGGTATTTCATTTTTGTATTGCTGAATGACTTTGTGTAATCAAGGGATTTTTGGTAAAATCAGTGTATATTTGATAGGAGTCGAAGCCATGCATCAGTTAATAGAACACATCGAAAAAGAATTAAAAATTAAAGTTACTAACCAGAAGATTATTCAGCAAGCTTTCTACCATCGGTCATATATTAATGAGCAAGGTGAGAACTTAATTCAGTCCAATGAACGATTAGAATTTTTAGGCGATGCTGTGCTTGAGATTCTGGTTAGTCAATTTTTATATGGACAATACCCCCATAAGCCTGAAGGAGATCTTTCACGCATGCGAGCTCAGCTCGTCAGGGAACCAAGCCTGGCTTATTTAGCTAGACAAGTAGACTTTCCTCAATTTATCCAATTAGGTAAGGGGGAAAGATTGTCGGGAGGTAAAGAAAGAGATTCCATTTTAGCAGATACATTTGAAGCCTTTTTGGGGGCAGTTTATTTGGATACTGGTATGGATATGGTTGAAAACTTTCTGAGTAGAATCCTCTTTGATCACCATCAAGAAATTTTGACACTAACCGTGCAAGATTATAAGACCAAGTTCCAAGAAATGGTTCAAGTCAAGGGAACAGTTAAGATTGAATACCGTCTCCTAGCAACCCAAGGACCTTCTCATGCACAAACCTTTACCATTGGGCTGTATTTAGAAAACGACTTAATAGCTAAGGCCAGTGGCAAAAGTAAAAAAGAAGCAGAAATGAAGGCCGCTAAAAAAGCCATTCACCATCTTCAAAAAGGAGTGTAGCTGTTTGTATTTAGAAAGAATCGAAATGACTGGTTTCAAATCTTTTGCTGATAAAACAGTCATTAATTTTGATCAGGGCATGACAGCAATAGTCGGTCCCAACGGTTCAGGTAAATCGAATTTATCTGAAGCCATTCGTTGGGTCTTAGGAGAACAATCGGCTAAATCCTTGCGTGGTAACAAGATGGAAGATGTTATCTTTAATGGTTCACTCGATCGAAAGCCAGTCAATATTGCTAAAGTATCCTTGGTTTTAAATAATGAGGATCGTTATATTGATATGGACCCCAAAACGATTACGATAACGCGTCAATATAACCGTAATGGTGAGAGTTATTTTTTTATCAATCAAAAAAATGTTCGCTTAAAAGATATCACTGATTTGCTGTTGGATACAGGCTTAGGTAAAAATTCTTTCGCCATGATTTCCCAAGGTAAAGTCGAGTCCATCTTTTTAAGTAAACCAGAAGAAAGACGAGGAATTTTTGAAGAAGCAGCTGGTGTACAAAAATATCAATACCGCAAACAAGAAGCTCAAAGAAAATTGCTGCGGTCACAAGACCATTTGAACCGTGTCAGGGATATTTTACATGAATTAAAAAATCAACTGCAGCCACTTAAAGAACAAAGAGAAAAGGCTTTGACCTACCAAGAGAAAGCGGCCCAATTGAAAGAAGAAGAAATATCCTTATATACCTTTCAAATACAAGACTTTAAAGCTAAATGGCAACAAGCCAAGGACCACTACCAACAAATAAAAGCTGAATTAGACCGAGTTAAGAATGATCAAAAAACTTTTTCGCAATCAATCGATGATAAACAGAACCAATTAGACTTGATAAATCAAAGCATTGATCAAGAAGAGATGGAAAGTCGAAAACTTATCCAATTGATTGAGAGATTAAAGGGCCAAATTGAAGTGTTTCAGCAAAAAATGCTTTATGCCAATCAATCCAGTCAAGAAAGAAAACTAAATCAAGATCGCTACCAAAATCAATGGGTTGACCACCAAAAACAACAAGAGGCCCTTAATCAAAATTTAAACTCATTAGAAGAAGGTATTCGAAAAGCAAAAGAAGAAGTAAAAGCATATAATCAACAACTTAATGACTTTCAAGCGCTAAAGAATGAAGAGTTAGATCAGTTAAGGGGAGAATTGATTGACTATTATCGTCAAGAGTCGGCTATAAAGAATCGCTTGCAACAATTTGATAAATTTAGCCAACAATTCGATCAACGCAAGGAAAGCTATCAAGACCAAATCAAGGAAAATCAAATTCAAATCCAAGCTCTTGAAGACCAAGAAGTTAGCTATCACGATCAAATAAAACAAGTGAAAGCAGACTTAGAAAGCCTTCAAACTGAAGGGGAAAAGGCCCACCAAGCATTGGATCAAGCCCAAGCCAATCGTGATCAATTAAGGAAAGTAATCTACCAAGCAGACCACCAAATCCAAATGCTCCACTCCAAGTATCAAAGCTTGCTGCAAATGCAAGTGGAATATGCCGGCTATTACCAAGGAGTCCGAGTCGTGATGAACCACCGTGATCAACTACAAGGAATCATTGGAACGGTAGCCGAATTAATCGAAGTTGAAAAAAACGATCAAGTTGCTATCGACATTGCTTTAGGAGCTGGTTTGCAAAATATTGTTGTAGAAAATGACCAAGCTGCTAAGCAAGCCATATCACTTTTAAAAAATAAAAGAGCCGGACGAGCCACCTTTTTACCAAGAAGTAATATGAAAGCTCGGACCCTAAAGGCCCATCACCAAGAGCTACTCCAACAAAACCAAGGTGTGGTGGGGATTGCTAGTGAACGAGTTTCTTATAAAGCAGAAAATCAGTTAGTGATTCAGCAGTTATTAGGGTCTACAGTGATTGTTGATACACTTGAAAATGCCCAGTCACTTGCTAAGGCTAGCCATCAACAGTTAAAAATCGTAACACTTGAAGGCGACTTGATCCTTCCTGGAGGCTCTGTTACAGGGGGAAAAAATAAGCATAAGTCACAATCTGTAATGGGGCGCTCTCAAGAGATTGCAAGCCTTGAAAAAGAGTTGAAAGAACTAAAAAAGAGTCAAAAAGAACAAGTGGCAACTTTTGAAAGGTGTGATCAGAAGGTTTCGCAATTTCAAACGGCTTATCAAAAAGCTTTATCAGATCACCAACAACTTAGTCAAGACCACCAAAAATTGCTGAATTTAATTGAAAATATACAGTCACAGCGAGATCAAAAAAATAAACATCTATTGATTTTAACCGATGAATTCAAGCAAATGACTCAAGATTTTGAGGCTTCTCACCAAGATTTTCAAGCAGCTGAGCAAGACTTACAAGCTCTAAAGGCTAAAATTGAAGAAGTCCATCAAACCATTCAATCCATGCAATTGTCTCAATCGGAAAAACAAATGAAGATTGGACAACTTCAAGCCGACTTGAATGAAAGCAAAACCAATTTAGCGCTTTTGGAAATGGAAACCAAACAAAAAAGAGAAAGCCTGCAAAATGAAATTAAGCAAGCACAAAATTTAGAAGAATTAATTGCTTCCAGTCAACAGTTAGAAGAAAGTGACTGGAATGAAGTTCAAAACTTAGAAAATTCAATCAGTCAATTTAAAATGGATTTAAGCCAAGCAGAAGGCGATTTAGACCAAGTCAACGCTGATTTAAGCGTTCTACGCCAAGACCGCCAGAGTTTAAATGAAAGTTTAAGGAGTCATCAGCAGGCCTTAAAAAATAGCGAAGATCAACTTCAAAATCAATACCAAGCAGAGGCCAAATGCCAAGCTAAGATTGAAAGATATGAAGATCAGATGGATCAAGATTTACTCTATCTTAATGAAACCTATGCCTTGTCGTTCGAAGCAGCTACTCAATTAGCCCAGCCTGTAGAATCTGTTGCTCAGGTAAAAGAAGTGGTTAAAAAGTTGCGTAAGGAAATTGATCAATTAGGACCTATCAACTTAGCAGCAATTCAAGACTATCAAGAAGTGGATGAACGTTATCAATTGTTATTTGAGCAAGAAAATGACCTGTTAACAGCTATGGAGCAGCTAAATAATACCATTGATGAAATGGATTCAGAAGTGGGTAGTCGCTTTAAAGAAGCCTTTCAAGCTATTAACCATCAATTTCAAAAGACCTTCACTCGTTTATTTGCTGGCGGTAAGGCTAAGTTAGAATTAACCGACCCGACCGATTTATTAACTACCGGTGTCGATATTATTGCTCAACCACCCGGTAAGCGTAAGCAAAACTTAGCCCTCTTATCAGGAGGCGAAAGAGCTTTAACGGCCATTGCTTTATTATTTGCTATTTTGGAAACAAAGACCGTTCCATTTGTGGTTCTAGACGAAGTGGAGGCAGCTTTAGATGATGCCAATGTTTACCGTTATGGGGAATACATTCAAAACTTTACCCAAGAAACGCAATTTATTGTCATTACCCACCGCAAAGGGACCATGGAATATGCCGACATTCTATATGGAGTGACTATGGAACAAACCGGTATTTCTAAACTAGCAGCGGTGAAAATGAATGATTTTGTAGCATTAGACCATCAGGAGTAGATAAAATGATTCAATTACTAGCCATCGATTTAGATGGAACCTTATTAAATAGTTCCAAAGAAGTTACAGCTAAAAACCTTGAAGCACTTGATTACGCTCAAGAGCGAGGCGTTAAAGTCGTAATATGTACAGGTAGACCTTATTCAACTATGCATCATTTAATCGATCAAATCGGCTTAAAAAGTGAGGATGATTATTTAATTCTATATAACGGTGCCTTTGTTCAAAGAATTAGTGATGGGCAAGTCTTAATACAAGAAGAGTTAAGCAGCCAAGATCTTCACTCATGGTATCGAGAGTTAACAACTTTAAATTTACCTTTAAACGTTCTAGACCAGGATTTAGTTTATGAACCCTTAACTTACCCAAAAGGTTATGAAAGTTTTTATGTGGGCAATGTTTCTACAGCCCCCCATACCAAAATTGATTTTAATGATTTTGATGAAGCCCATCGTTTTATGAAATTTGTGGTCACGATTGATGAAGCCCATTTATCGCGGCAAATTCCACTGTTAAATAAAGAACTTGTCAGTCAATATACCCTATCAAGATCCCATCCTTTCCAATTAGAAATTATGAAAGCGGGAGTCAATAAAGGAAATGCTTTAAAAAAGTTGTCTGATCAGTTAAATATTCAACCTTCTGCTATAATGGCAATAGGAGATCAGATGAATGATGAGCGCATGATTGAATTTGCTGGTCTTGGAGTGGTGATGGGAAACGGCGCAGAGACTTTAAAGCAGAGGGCTGATTTCATTACTTTATCCAATGATCAAGAAGGTGTCGCTCATGCAATTTATCAATTTATTCAATAGAATGGAGGAAGTCATATGGGATTGTTTGATCGCATCAAACGTGCTTTCACAGGTGAAGATAAGGTTGTAAAAGAAGAAATTTTAGACCAAGAAGAACAGATTGTCTTTGAGAAGTATGATAAAGGGATGGAAAAAACACGTAAATCCTTTTCTGACCGCATCACGGATTTATTTACTTCTTGGCGCGAATTAGATGATGAATTCTACGATGATCTAGAAGAAATCTTAATTTCAGCCGATGTTGGCTTCAAAATGACTCTAGCTTTAACGGATGCTATTCGTGATGCAGTAGAAGCTGAAAATGTTCATAAAGCTCAAGATGTTAAGCGTGTTATGTTAGAACAAATGGTGGCAATTTATGAAAAAGACCAACCAGTCAATCCTGATTTAATTGAAAATCCAAACGGGCCAACCGTAGTCTTATTTGTGGGGGTCAACGGGGTAGGCAAGACGACTTCTGTCGGTAAAATTGCTTATAATTTAAAACAATCCGGACATAAGGTTTTAATGGCTGCTGCCGATACTTTTAGAGCAGGTGCAGTTGAGCAACTAAATGTTTGGGGAGAGCGCTTAGGAATACCAGTAGTGACCGGAGCGGACCAAGGAGACCCTGCTTCTGTAGTTTTCGACGCTGTAAAAAAAGCCAATGCGGAAGAGTACGATTACCTTTTAGTTGATACAGCAGGACGTTTACAAACTAAAGCAAATCTCATGGCTGAATTAGCTAAAATGAAACGGATTATCGAAAGAGAAAATCCGAATGGCGTACAAGAAGTTCTCTTGGTTTTAGATGCAACAACCGGACAAAACGCCTTAATTCAAGCGAAACAATTTAATGAAGCAACCGAGATCAGTGGACTAGTCTTAACAAAATTAGATGGGACAGCTAAGGGGGGCGTCATTCTTTCTATTCGCCATGAATTAGATATTCCAGTTAAATATATTGGTTTGGGTGAACAAGCGAGTGACCTACAAGCTTTTGACGCTGAGAAATATATGTATACGCTTATTCGTGACTTACTTGAGAAAGAAGCCAACTAAACTTAATTAGGGACTTTTATCTGACCCAAGGCTTTTAACTGTGCTATAATGTGAATGATAGAGATAGAAGGGGTCATAATTATGAGTGAATTAGGAACAAGATTACGTGAAGCACGCGTAAATAAAGGGTATACACTTAATACCCTGCAACAAATGACTAAAATTCAAAAAAAATATTTACAAGCGATCGAAGAAGGCCAACTGGAAGAACTACCGGGAAACTTCTATGCCCGAGCCTTTGTGAAACAGTATGCCGATATGGTAGGTTTAGATGGAGATACTCTTTTAAAGGAATATGCTAATGAGTTGGAAGTGCAAAACAATGAAAGCAGTCCGATAAGAGAAGAAGAGGCTGAAATGCCAAGTCGGTTACGTAGCCGTCATTTAAATGATGAATCGAATCGGATGGAGAAAATCCTCTCTTATATTCCCATGGCTATTCTATCAGCAATTATTATCTGTATTATCGGCATCTTAATTTATACCATTCGTCAGATTTCAACGGAAGATAATCAAGTCGCTCAAACCAATAATAATGCTGATGTCTTAGAAATTGTTAAGCCGTCGGCTAATCCAGTCGATGGATCGACAAAAGAGCCAGAGGTGACTGAAAAAGCTAATAACAAAAAAGACTTAGCGGAAAACCAGCTTTTAGTTGGAAAAGAAGTAATTACTGAAATCTCTCAAGCTGGCGAGATTAAAACCTACCAATTAGAAGGTCCAATTGAAAATTATCAATTTGGTGCCAAAGGAAATGCCTTTGTTTGGGTCGGTATTTATGAAGAAGGAAGTATGGTAGTTGACCAAACGATTTCTAAAGATGAAGTTTTAGAACATCAAGCCAATGATACAACCAAGACTGTGCGGATGGAATTAGGTTATCCAGAAGGGGCTCAATTTATAGTCAACGGTAAAACAGTTGAGCCTGATCCGAGTGTTCCTGGCGTTATTATCTTTAAAGTTAAAGATGAAACTGCCTCTTCAACTGAAGAGCTAGCCATTGATGAGCTGGGAGAAAAGAATGAAGAAACTTCTTATGAAGGTCCAGCGGTATTAGACCCCAATTATTCATCAGGAGAGTAAATTATGAACATTGCTAATCGTTTAACTGTTTTTAGAATATTCTTAATCCCTATCTTTGTTTGTCTTTTAACTTTACCTTTGGATTGGGGCAATCTAACACTGTTAGGAACGACTCTTGCTACCCCTTACTTTATTGGGGGGCTCGTATTTGCCATAGCATCCTTTACGGACTATTTGGATGGTTACTTAGCGCGAAAATTACATTTAGTCACTTCCTTTGGTGTCTTTGCGGATCCAATGGCAGACAAGCTGTTAGTCATTGCAGCACTTATCCTGTTGGTTGAACACCAATTCATCCCAGCTTGGATCGTTATTATTATTATTAGTCGTGAGTTATTAGTGACCGGTTTAAGAGTTCTACTCGCTCAATCTAATGGTAAAGTAATGGCAGCGGCCTGGCCTGGAAAAGTTAAAACCTTCAGTCAAATGTTTGCCATTTTGTTCTTTCTTTGGAATAATGCTGGCTTTACATGGTTGCCTTTCTCATTGGCACATTTTTTAATGGGAGTTGCTTTATTCTTTACTGTATATTCAGGTGTAGAATATTTTTATAAAGCGAGACATCTTTTTACCGATATTAAGTAGATTATTTTCATTAAAAGTCATCGTTTTGATGGCTTTTTTTTAAAGAAAACACCTTTTTTAATTTTAATAGGTATATATAAAATGGAGGGCCTGCAATGAAGTTAGAAATTATCACAGTGGGGACCGAATTGGTTCAAGGACAGACCATTAATACCAACGCAGCACTACTAGCTCAAGCATTTGCTTCAATAGGTATTTTGTCTTTCAACCAACAAGTGGTAGACGACAATCCAACGCGACTTGAAGAAGCAATTAGAATCGCTGCGACTAGAGCAGAACTAATTGTTTTAGCTGGTGGGATAGGGCCGACCCATGATGATTTAACCAAAGAAAGTTTAGCCCACTTTCTTGGTCAAGAATTAATTGTTGATTTTCAACAATGGCAATACATTCAAGATTATTTTAAAAAACAAAATCGTCAACTTTCACCCTTAGAGTATAAACAAGCTTTAACCTTTAAAGAGGGGTATTGTTTTCATACAGAAGATGGCTTAGCCTGTGGCAGCTTATATTTTGCTGCTGATGCTAATCAATATTACCTATGTTTACCAGGCCCACCTAGTGAGTTAAAGGCCATGCTTGAAAAAGAAGTTTTACCTTATTTTAAAGAAAAAATTGACCAGACCATAGCAATTAAATCCATCTATTTAAATTTTTATGGGATTGGCGAGTCGCAAGTGGCCCATATATTAGATCCAATTATTAAAAAAACAAAAGAGCTGGAAATCGCGATTTATGCTAAGCCTAGACATATTCGCCTAGTCTTGAATCAAAAGCAAGAAAAAACAGCTGACAATAACCAATTATTAGATAAAACAGCCCAGCAAATAATCGCTAAATTAAAAGACTATTACATAGGTGAAGGAAGAGAACATACTATAGAAGCTTATTTGATTGATCGATTGAAGCAGCTGAATCTCACTCTTTCTGGTGCTGAGAGTTTAACAGGAGGTAAAATGCTCAGTCGCCTCACTCAGATTCCAGGTGCTTCAACAGTCATAAAGGGTGGCTTTGTGGTCTATCAAGCGCAAACCAAGGTAGATTTGTTATCGGTTGATCCTATGATAATTGAAGAATATTCAGTCTATAGTGAGCAATGCGCTTGTGCTATGGCCGAACAATGCTTAAAATTAAGTGGCAGTGACCTCGCTCTGGCTTTAAGCGGAGTAGCAGGTCCGGGCTCTGATCAAGGACATCCAGCTGGAGAAGTCTATCTGGCTTGTGCAAGTAAAAATCGTCCGACCGAATGGCAGAAACTCATGCTTCCCAATCGAGGGCGTGACTATGTACGGGACTTGGCCACTAATTATGGTTATGAATTAATTAAGAGAGTAGTCGAACAAAAGTTCGCAAAAAACTTGAGTTTGGACTAAGAAATTGTTAAGATAAGATTACCTTGATGAACGGAGGAAATAATATGGTAGATGCCAACAGACAAAAAGCCTTAGATCAAGCGCTAAAGAATATAGAAAAAAGTTATGGAAAAGGTGCAATCATGCGTTTGGGTGATCGAACAAGCGTTGAAATTGATACAGTTCCTTCAGGCTCCCTCGCCCTAGATGTGGCCCTTGGAATTGGTGGTTATCCACGAGGACGGGTCATTGAATGTTATGGACCGGAATCTTCTGGTAAGACTACTGTTGCCCTACATGCCATTGCATCTGTCCAAAAGAAGGGGGGCTTGGCTGCCTTTATCGATGCTGAGCATGCTTTAGATCCTGTTTACGCTGAGAAATTAGGAGTTGATATTAACGAATTATTACTCTCTCAACCAGATACAGGAGAACAAGCTTTAGAAATAGCAGATGCCTTGGTCTCATCAGGAGCAGTCGATATTGTAGTGGTTGACTCTGTAGCAGCCTTAGTACCACGAGCTGAGATTGAAGGAGAGATGGGAGATTCGCACATTGGTTTGCAAGCGCGTTTGATGTCGCAAGCCATGCGTAAATTGTCCGGCTCAATTAATAAAACCAATACGATTGCTTTCTTTATTAACCAGATTCGTGAAAAGGTGGGTGTAATGTTTGGTAACCCAGAAGTAACCCCTGGTGGTCGTGCCTTGAAGTTTTATTCTTCTATTCGTCTTGAAGTCAGAAGAACTGAAAGCCTTAAGCAAGGCGGTGATGTGTATGGTAACCGGACACGGATTAAAGTCGTTAAAAATAAACTGGCACCACCGTTTAAAGAAGCCATGGTCGACATTGTTTATGGTTACGGTATTTCGCAAATTGGAGAGCTTGTAGACATGGCATCTGATTTGGATATTATTAACAAGGCAGGTTCTTGGTATTCATATAAAGAAGAAAGAATTGGTCAAGGACGCGAAAGTGCTAAACAATTCTTAGAAGATAACCCACACATCTTTGAAGAGATTGATCAACAAGTTAGACAGCATTATCAAATTGGTGGACATTCGGCAGTAACTTCTGAAGAAGCCGATGAAGAAGCACTAGAAAAAATTAAAGAAATTAAAAAATAATTTTTTGAGATATTTTTTTAAAACTAGCAAAACGCAAATTATAAAGCTTAAAAAGGCCCCTCAATCCAATGAGGGTCTTCTTTTTTATAAAAAAGCGTCAGAAAATATGAGGCTAAATAGTCATAATGATCCTTTGAATTATTTGACTATGGCTGCGATTAAAAGTATTATAAAAGTTGTGGAAAGCCACGATTAATTTTTACACCATATTAATTAATGAAAAAACTAAATAGATACGGAGGTGACTCTTATGGAAAATTTGATTCCACTCGCCTTCGCTATCGTTGCTTTAATTGCTGGTTTTGTTATTGGTTATATCGTTAAACAAAAATCAGATGAAAAAAATATTGCGGGTGCAAAAGCAAATGCCGAAGCAATTATTGATGATGCGATAAATCAAGCCCAAACTTTAAAACGCGAAGCGCTTTTTGAAGCGAAGGAAGAAAATATCAAATACCGTAATGAGATTGAAAACGAGCTGAAAGATCGTCGCCAAGAAGCGACAAAATTTGAAAATCGTTTAATTCAAAAAGAAGAAAACCTGGATAAGAAAAGCAATACTTTAGATAATCGTGAATCTCTATTAGAAAATAAAGAAGCAGATTATTTAAAACGTAAAGATGAATTGGTTGAAAAGGAAAGTGAAATTGAACAACTTATCTTAAAAGGCCAAGAAGAATTAGAAAGAATTGCTATGATGTCAAGAGATGATGCAAAAGAAATCATTCTTAAAGAGACAGAAGAGACACTTTCTAACGAAATGGCTGTCATGATACGTGATGCTGATCAAAAAGCTAAAGAAGAAGCGGACCGTAATGCGAAAGAAATCATTCTTCAAGCTATTCAACGTTCGGCAACAGACCTAGTCACAGATAATTCTGTATCGGTTGTGCACTTGCCAAATGATGATATGAAGGGTCGGATTATTGGTCGAGAAGGACGGAATATTCGTACCTTAGAAAGTCTAACAGGTATCGATTTAATTGTAGATGACACACCTGAAACAGTCGTTTTAAGTGGCTTTGATCCAATTCGTCGAGAAATTGCTAAGCTCGCTCTTGAACATTTAATTCAAGATGGCCGAATTCATCCTGCTAGGATTGAAGAAATGGTTGAGCGGGCACGTAAGGAAATGGATGAGCGCATCCGCGAAGTCGGTGAAGAAGCTGTCTTTGATGTTGGTATTCACGCTATTCATCCTGATCTAATTAAAATTATCGGTCGTTTAGCTTACCGGACTTCCTATGGTCAAAATGTCTTAAAACACTCTGTTGAAGTTGCAAAGTTAGCAGGGGTAATGGCCGGTGAATTGAATGAAGATGTAGTCTTAGCCAAAAGAGCGGGCTTACTTCATGATATTGGTAAAGCATTAGACCAAGAAATTGAAGGTTCTCACGTTGAAATTGGTGCAGAAATTGCTAATCGTTATAAAGAAAATGAGGTAGTTATTAATGCAATTGCTTCTCACCATGGCGATACTAAAGCAACTTCTGTTATTTCAGAACTAGTCGCAGCGGCTGATGCCTTATCTGCTGCAAGACCAGGTGCACGAAGTGAATCCTTAGAAAACTACATTCGTCGCTTGAAACAATTGGAAGAAATCGCCAATGAAAATGAAGGCGTTACTCAATCCTATGCTATCCAAGCAGGTCGAGAAGTACGTGTGATTGTCGCTCCAGACAAGATCAATGATGCTAAAGCGGCTGCTTTAGCAAGAAGTGTGAAACAACGCATTGAAAATGAAATGAAATATCCAGGAAATATTAAAGTAACGGTGATACGCGAAATACGAGCCGTAGAGTATGCGAAATAAAGACAAGGCACAACCCCTTTTGGAGTTGTGCTTTTTATATCATGATAATGATGAGAGCTTTTGCTAAAATAGAGCTAGTCAAAACCTTTACTTCTAAGAGAACCTTTGCTTAAATCTCAAATTGTTATTAATTAATTATTAACAAGCAAGTAGAAAGAAAGCTTATTTGGCTTATGTCATTATTATGATATCAATTCAAAACCAATCAACGATTAAATGAACTAGAGGATGAGTAGCCATGTCAAGTAAAGAAACCCCTATGATGCAACAATATCTATCCATTAAAGCCAAGCATCAAGATTCCATCTTGTTTTTTCGTTTAGGCGATTTTTATGAAATGTTTTATGAAGATGCTATTACTGCTGCAAGAGTATTAGAAATCACGCTGACTTCCCGTAATAAAAAAGCCCAAGATCCAGTGCCCATGTGTGGGGTTCCTTATCATTCAGCCACCGAATATATCCGTCGTTTAATCCAAGAAGGCTATAAAGTGGCTATTTGTGAACAATTAGAAGATCCACGACTCACCAAAGGGATGGTCAAAAGAGATGTTGTTCAAATCATTACACCAGGAACCATTTTGGTCGACCAAGCACTCAAACACAAAGAAAATAATTACCTAGCCGCTTTTTTAAAAGCAAAAAACACTTACCATTTGGTTTATGTTGATATTTCAACGGGTCAAAGCCGGATGACTCAAACAGAAGATTGGAATCAATTTGTCAGTGAAATTCAAACGGTTAAACCCAGTGAGTGGATTATCGATGAGGAAGGAAGATCAGGTTTTAGCCAAGAAGAACTGAGCCTACTGCAAGAAAGGATTACGGCTTTTAAATCAACCTTTACACCTGCCGCTTTAACAGAAAATTTCTTTAAGCTAAAAGAGGCAAGCCCTGTTCAAACAGAACTTTTAAAATACTTATCAGCTTATCTCCAATCGATACAACCCCATGCTTTTGATTATTTAAAAGAGGTAGAAGAATACACCCTATCTGCCTATTTACAGATGAATCAATACACTAAGGTGCAATTAGAATTAACCGAATCTTTAAGAACGCAAAAGCGTAAGGGGTCTTTATTGTGGCTGATAGACCGCACGCAAACGGCCATGGGAGGAAGACTATTACATCAGTGGTTGGATAAACCCTTATTACAAAAACAAGCTTTAATTAGCCGCCATCAAAAGGTAGCCGGTTTAATTAATCATTACTTTCTTCGCCTTGAATTAATCAATATTTTAAAAAATATCTATGACCTTGAACGCTTGGTAACAAAACTATCTTTACAGACTGCCAATGCTAGAGAAGTTGACCAATTGCGCCAGTCTTTAAAACAAATACCTCTTCTTAATCAGTATCTCCAACAATTGAACGAAAGCATGGATTCAGTGGATCAATTTCAAGCCTTGCCTGAATTTAATGAGCTTTTGGCTATTATTAATGAAGCTTTGGTCGATAAACCACCGATTTCATTAACAGAAGGTAGAATCATTAAAGACCGCTATCATAAGCAGTTGGATGGTTATCGTGATGCTTTAGATAATGGTGAAAGTTGGCTAATTGATTATCAAGAGCGTGAACGTCAAAGAACCGGCCTAAAAACCCTGAAAGTAGGCTATAATAAAGTCTTTGGCTATTACCTAGAGATGAGCCGTCTGCAAGCACAAGACTTTGACGATCCGACTTATGTCCGCAAGCAAACATTAGCTAACAATGAACGCTATATTACAGACGAACTTAAACAAATAGAAAGTACCATTCTGGGGGCCCAGGAAAAGGCTGAAAAGTTGGAGTACCATCTCTTTATTGAATTACGCAATCGTTTAAATACCTATTCTAGCCAACTGCAAGAATTGGCACAAGCGGTAGCCACTCTAGATGTTTTATGTTCTTTTGCTGAATTAAGTGAGGAAGAAAACTTCACCCAAGCTCATCTGTCTGATCAAAGAAAAGATTTTGAAATAAAAGAAAGTCGTCATCCCGTTTTGGAGAAGTTAATCGGACGCGCTAAGTTTATCGCCAATGACTTTGACTTAGACCAAGATCAATTTGTTCTACTATTAACCGGACCTAATATGTCGGGCAAGTCGACTTATATGCGTCAAATCGCCTACAGTGTGATTCTTAATCAAATCGGTTGTTTTGTCCCTGCTAAAGAGGCGAGACTGCCCTTAGTCGATCAAATCTTTACTCGGATTGGATCTTCTGATGATTTAACCAGTGGGCAATCCACCTTTATGGTAGAAATGATAGAGACCAATTATGCCTTACAAAACGCCACAGACCGCAGTCTTATCCTCTTTGATGAGATTGGTAGAGGAACCGCCACCTTCGACGGTATTGCCCTAGCGGAAGCGATTCTTTACCATATTGCTCAAAAAGTGGGGGCTGCTACCATCTTCTCTACCCATTATCATGAATTAACGGATCTTGACCAAACACTTTCTCAAATAAAAAACATTCATGTTGGAGCAGTGGAAGAAGCCGGTCATTTAGTTTTTCTCTATAAGATCTTAGCTGGACCAGCGGATAAGTCCTACGGCATTCATGTAGGACGCTTAGCAGGCCTGCCGGAATCAGTCTTGCGACAAAGTCAAGTGGTGTTGGATGAGTTAGAAGCTAATGCCAAGCATTTACGCAACCATCAAGTTGATCCAATAGATCTCTTGCCAATCCCTGAAGAAGAGCAAACTAAAGAAAGCTCTTCGAAGATTGAAATGGCTCTTGAAGCAGTAGATGTTAATCAAATGACCCCCCTAGATGCTTTAAATTTCTTAGCCCAATTAAAACAAGAATTGAAATAAAGAAAGGAGGCCACAATGGGAATTATTAAACAAATGGATATCGCTCTAGCCAATCAGATTGCAGCCGGAGAAGTGGTTGAAAGACCGGCTTCAGTCGTTAAAGAATTGTGTGAAAACGCCATTGATGCCAAAGCAGATCAGATTCAAGTGGAAGTAAAAGAAGCGGGTATTCAACAAATTATAGTGATTGATAATGGTCAAGGAATGGTGGAAGAAGATCTTCACCAATCCGTTTTAGCTCATGCGACCAGTAAAATATATTCCCTACCAGACCTTTTTCAGATTACTTCTTTAGGATTTAGAGGAGAGGCCCTAGCTTCTATAGCTTCAGTAGCCAAAATCAGGATTGAGTCGACTTGGAATGAAGCAAACCAAGCCAGTCAAAGTGGTCATTTTATTGAAGTTGAAAATTCAAAAATAATCAATCAAGGTTCTTGCCCGCCCCGTAATGGGACTACCGTGCAAGTGGATTCAATTTTTTATAATACACCAGCCCGACTCAAGCATTTAGCCAGTCTGCAAACTGAAATGCGCCATATTCTTAAGGTAATCCAGAATTTAGCTATAGCCTATCCAAGTATTTCTTTTACTTTAATTTCAGATGGAGATCGTTTGCTACAAACGGTCGGTAAGGGGGATTTGAAGCAAACCATTGCTCAACTGTACTCACCCCAGCAAGCAAGAGAAATGCTAGCCTTCAAGCAATCGGACATAGAGTTTGGCCTAGAAGGATTGATCTCACCACCCACCTTGACTCGAACTAGTCGCAATTATATTCACTGGATGGTCAATGGTCGAACAGTCAAGAGTCCTTTTCTTAATAATGTGTTGATCAAGGCTTATGGCAAGCAGTTAATGATCGGTCGTTTTCCTTTGAGTTTTATTCAAATAACAACGGATCCTCGCTTGGTAGATGTCAATGTGCATCCTACCAAACAGACTATTCGCTTAAGTAAGGAAGCGGAACTGGCTAAACTATTAACTCAAGCCGTTCAAGCAAGCTTATTACAAAACCGCGCCATTCCTGAAGCAGGAGACAGCCTATTTAGACCTACTCGTTTCTACCAACAAAATAAGGGGCAATTAGACTGGATCAGCCAAACATCCCATCTAGCAGAAGATAAGCAAGCTATAGAGCTGTCTCGTCCTGATTCTAACCAGATAAAAATGGATGAGTACACAAAAGTCAGTGACTTCCCAACTGAAAAGACTCAAGGGATGATGGAAGCATTAAGCTCTCAAGCAGTAGAAAAAGAGGCATTGAATCAACAAGAAAAACCAAAGATGATTGATTTTAGTCAGCTACGCTATGTAGGTCAGATTCATGGCACCTATTTAATTGCTGAAGGTCCTTCTTCTTTCTACTTAATTGATCAACACGCTGCCCAAGAGAGAGTCCGTTATGAAAAATTAATGGCTGACCAAGTGGATGTTGACCAGCAGCAGGATTTTTTGATGCCCAAGTTATTTAGTTTTGATTTAAAAACGGCGCAAATGGCAGAAGAATACAGCGACCGTTTGGCCGAAATAGGGATTCACTTACAAGCTTTTGGTCCTAAATCCTATCAAATGCAAAGTCACCCCACCTGGTTAGAAGCCGATGAATTGGACCAGATAGTGCCAGACTTATTAGACCGTTTGAGCCGGCAAGAAGATCTTTCAGTTAATCAATTGAAAGAAGCGAGCATTATCATGCAGTCTTGTCGTGGTGCTATTAAGGCCAACCATCGCCTAGCAGACAGTGAGGCCATTCATCTACTTGCTGAAATGAACGATTTGCAAGATCCATTGCATTGTCCCCATGGTCGTCCAGTATTTATCGAATTCGATCCGACCACTATTGAAAAACTGTTTAAACGTATTCAAGATCATCATTTAGGAGGAAGAGAAAATGACTAAAAAAGATTATCAAGATAAAATTAAAAATTTAGACCCCATTCAATACCATGTGACACAAGAAGCAGGTACTGAAAGGCCTTTTAGCGGTAAATATGACCAGTTTGACCAAAAAGGCATTTACGTTGATATTGTGTCAGGAGAGCCCTTATTTTCGAGTAAGGATAAGTTTGATGCTGGCTGTGGCTGGCCATCCTTTACTCAACCAGTTAAGGGAACTGAATTGCAAGAATTAGAAGACCATAAATTATCCAGACCTCGAACAGAAGTTCGCTCCAAGCAAGCGGATTCTCATTTGGGCCATGTCTTTAATGATGGGCCAAAGGATAAAGGAGGCTTGAGATACTGTATTAACTCAGCCGCTTTACGCTTTATTCCTTATGAGGAGATGGACCAAGCAGGTTATAGCGATTATAAGAAATGGGTGGAATAGTTAATGTATCAATACATTCAAGGACAAGTTAAGCAGATTCAACCCACTTACTTAGTTCTAGAAGCTAATGGTATAGGTTACCAAATCTGGTGTGCTAATCCTTTCCGTTGGCAAGAAAAGATGCAAGAAAGCATCACACTCTTTATCGAATTAGTAGTCAGAGAAGATGCAATGCTCCTATATGGTTTTATGGACGAGGCTGAAAAGAACCTCTTTTTACAATTGAATAAGGTTTCCGGTATTGGCCCCAAGTCGGCTCTATCCATTCTAGCGTTAGATGATCAAGTGGGCTTGGTGCAAGCTATTGAATCGGCTGATGCCAAGTATTTAATGAAGTTCCCAGGGGTGGGTAAAAAAACAGCCCAGCAAATGATTTTAGACTTACAAGGTAAGCTTGATTTGAGTCAAATGAAAGAAAGTGAAGACTTACCAACAGCTAAAAATAGTTATTTAGAAGAAGTAAAACAAGCCTTAGATGGTTTAGGCTATTCTAAGCGTGAGATTGAGCGCATCATGCCAAAAATAGAAAAAGAAGCCATCCAATCAACCCAAGAAGGTTTGAGTTTAGCCTTTAAGCTCTTAATAAAATAAGCAAGAGAAAGGAATCAATATGGATCAAGAAAGATTTGTATCAAGTGAAAGCTTGAGTGAAGATGATCAACAGCTTACCACTTTGAGACCCCAATTATTAAAAGATTATATCGGTCAATCGAAGGTTAAAAACGAATTGAATGTCTATATTCAAGCAGCCTTGAAGCGATCAGAAGCGCTCGATCATGTCTTACTCTATGGGCCTCCTGGCTTAGGTAAAACCACTCTTGCCATGGTGATTGCCAATGAGTTAGACGTTAAAATTCAAACAACTTCAGGTCCAGCTATTGAGCGACCGGGTGATTTATTAGCCATTCTTAATGAACTGGATGCTGGCGATATTCTTTTTATTGATGAAATTCACCGCTTACCTCGCATTGTTGAAGAAGTACTTTACTCAGCCATGGAAGATTATTATGTCGATATTGTTATTGGACAAGGAGCTAGTTCCCAGCCCATTCATTTTGAATTGCCACCCTTTACTTTAATAGGAGCAACCACACGGGCGGGGATGCTTACCCAACCCCTGCGTGATCGCTTTGGCATTATGGCCCACATGCAGTACTATGAGGTCAAAGATTTAGAAAAAATCGTTAAACGGTCTGCCAGAGTTTTTCAAATCGACATCGATGATCAAGCCAGTAAAGAATTGGCCGTAAGAAGTCGTGGCACGCCAAGAATAGTTAACCGTATGTTAAGACGGGTGCGCGATTTTGCACAAGTTCATGGCGATGGCAATATTCATATCAAGGATACCAAAGAAGCTTTAAAAGTCTTACAAATTGATGCTTTAGGCTTAGACCCGCTTGATCGTAAACTTTTAAAGACGATGATTGAATTTTATGGTGGAGGACCGGTTGGAATTGCCACCCTTGCTGCCAACATTGGAGAAGATATCGTGACCCTGGAAGATATGTATGAACCTTATCTTGTCCAACAAGGCTTTATTAAACGTACGCCTCGAGGACGGATGGTTACCGAATTAACATATCGCCATTTAAATTATCCCCTGAAAGAAAAATAGAAAGAAGAAAACGATGACTTATACAACTAAAGATTTTGATTATCATTTACCAGAAGAATTGATTGCTCAAACTCCCTTAAAGGACCGCTCATCATCGCGTATGTTGGTCTTAGACCGTCAAAGTCAGCAAACAATCGATACAGACTTTAAACATATGCTTGATTATTTAAAGCCTGGGGATGGCTTAGTAATTAATGAAACCAGAGTTATTCCCGCGCGTTTATTTGGTGTTAAACCGGATACCGGGGGACATATTGAGGTCCTTTTATTAAAAAACACCCAAGGTGACCAATGGGAATGTCTAGTTAAACCAGGTAAAAGAGCTCGTTTAGGGACCGTCTTACATTTTGGCGACCAAGCCCAATTAGTGGGAACAATTATCGAACATAAGGAAGACGGAGGAAGAGTTATTGAGTTTTCTTATCAAGGTGTTTTCCTAGAAGTGTTAGAATCCCTAGGTCAAATGCCTTTACCTCCTTATATAAAGGAAAAATTGGATGATCCAGATCGCTATCAAACGGTCTATGCCAAGCAAAATGGTTCGGCCGCTGCTCCAACAGCTGGCTTGCACTTTACTCAAGAACTAATGCAAGAGGCAATAAATAAAGGCATTGAGATTATTCCGATTGTGCTGCATGTTGGCTTGGGAACCTTCCGACCTGTTTTTGTAGAAAAGATTGACCAACACCAAATGCACGCTGAATATTATCAAATCAGCCCAGAATCGGCTGAAAAAATTCAAAACATTCGTAAAAGAGGTGGCAAGATCACAGCAGTCGGTACAACCTCTGTGCGCACCTTGGAAACAATTGCACGTGACCATCAAGGGCAAATTGTGCCAGCTTCTGGTTGGACGGATATTTTTATCACGCCAGGTTTTAAATTTCAAGCAGTTGACCATTTAATTACTAATTTCCACTTACCGCAATCAACCTTAGTTATGTTGGTTTCAGCCTTTTATGATCGCGATAAAATTTTACAAGCCTATCAACACGCAGTGGATCATAAATATCGTTTCTTTAGTTTTGGAGATGCGATGTTCATTCTCTAAATAAACACAGTGGAAGGTGAGAAAAGCAAATGCTATTCAATGTTCGTAGCTCTTATTCTTTATTGCAATCCACCCTTGATTTAAATCAATATGTAGTTAAAGCTAAGTCCCTAGGCTACACGCATCTTGGCTTAGCCGATCAAGGAGTCTTACATGCTAGTCTTAAGTTTTACCTAGCCTGCCAAAAAGCAGACCTTCATGCCATGATAGGGCTTAGCTTGAACTTGCCGGGACGCCTGGACCAAAGTCAAAGCTATCCTATAATTCTTTATGCCCTGAATTACCAGGGCTATTTAGCTTTGATTCAACTTTCTAAATTAATCAACCAAAGCCATCCAGATTATCAGCAAATCGATCATCTGATGAAAGAAGCTAGCCAATCATTGGTTATCATTACTGCCGGCAAGAAGGGAGAATTAGAACAAGCCCTTCTACATGAGAATTTTGAAGCAGGACAAGCGATTCTTCAGTCTTGGCTTCATATTTTTCCGCAAGACAATTTTTATCTAGGACTTTCGATTTATCCCTTCAATGAATTAGAAGTTTCATGGCTATCTCAATTTGCTCGTAGCCACCAATTAAAGATGGTTTGTAACCAAGCAGTCGAAAGTCTCACCAGTGAAGAAGGTTTTGCTATAAGGATTTTACAAGCGATTGATCGCGGTGAAAGCTTGGATCCTTCAATTATGACCTATCGGACGTCTCATTATTTATACGGCCGTAATGAATTAGAAGACTTGTATTTACAAAAGGGACTGGAGCAGGTAGTCACCAATAGTCATGCTTTGGAAGAACGTATGCAAGTGCAGCTGCCCATTAATCAGTCGCTCCTACCTAAATTTAAAACACCAAATAATATAGCTGCTAAAGACTATTTAAAACACCTATGTCAAAACAAGCTAGCAGAGTTAAAAGTTGATCAAGTGCCCATTTATCAAGAACGCTTAGACCATGAATTAACTACCATCGATCAAATGGGTTTCAATGATTATTTCTTAATTGTTTGGGAAATTATGGCCTTTTGTTATGAATATAATATCCGAACGGGTCCAGGGCGAGGGTCTGCTGCTGGCTCTTTAGTAGCCTATCTATTAGGAATTACTAAGATAGACCCGATAGAATATGATTTACTCTTTGAACGCTTCTTAAATCCTGAACGCTACAATATGCCCGATATTGATATCGATATTCCAGATGATAAAAGAGACCAAGTGCTTCGTTATGTCGCCCAAAAATATGGCAGCCAGCAGGTAGCTCAATTGGTGACTTTCGGTAGTTTTGGGGCCAAGCAATCACTACGCGACACCCTCAGAGTCTTGTCCTATCCTAAAATGGTGCAAGATCGCTGGTCCAAGACCATACCAACTGAAGTGTCCATCCGCTTGCAGGATGCTTATCAAAAGTCTAGCGCTTTAAGACAGTTAATTGCTGAAGATTCTTTAAATGAACAAATTTTTAAAACTGCTCTCACCATTGAGGGCTTGCCACGACATACTTCTACCCATGCTTCAGGAGTTGTGATTGCCGATCAAGATTTGAGTCGCTGGGTGCCCGTTACAACAAGAGAAGGCCAAATACAGCTTACGCAATTTGATATGGAAGATGTCGAACGAGTAGGTTTGTTAAAAATGGACTTTCTGGGCTTGAAAAACTTACAAATCCTAGATACTATTTTGAATTTAATTAAGCAAAATCAAGGCTTAGCCATTGACATCGATGCCATTGATCGTGAGGATTCAGCCACTTTAAGACTTTTCCAAGAAGCTAACACCCAAGGAGTCTTCCAGTTTGAATCTGAAGGAATTCGCCAAGTTTTAAGAAGATTAAAACCGGAAAGTTTTGAAGATATTATCGCAGTCAATGCTTTATACCGACCGGGGCCTATGCAACAAATTTCTCATTTTATCAACCGCAAGCATGGTAAGGAAAAAATTGATTATATCCATCCACTTTTAGAAGGAATTTTACAAAAAACCTACGGAATTATCGTTTATCAAGAGCAAGTTATGCAAATCTGCCAAAAGTTGGCTGGTTTTAGTTTAGGGCAAGCCGACCTCTTGAGAAGAGCCATGGGTAAAAAAGAGATGGACCTAATGAAAGACCAACAAGTTGCTTTTCTAAAGGGTTGTCAAGAGCGTGGACTGGATAGTCAAACCAGTCAGCAAGTTTTCCATTATATTTATCAATTTGCCAATTATGGTTTTAACCGGGCGCACGCTGCTGTTTATTCGACTTTGGCCTACCAACTAGCTTATTTAAAGGTTCACTATCCATTAGAGTTCTTTACAGCCCTCTTAAACCATGGGCGATCAATTCATCAAAGTTTGGATGAATACCTATTAGATGCCAAACGTACGGTAGGACCCTTTTTAATGGTGGATATCAATCGCTCACATACTAATTTTAAAATTGAAAAAGGGGCTATTCGAATTGGTTTAATGGCTATCAATGGACTCAGACATGATTTTTGTCAAGTCATTTTAGATGAGCGCAATTTAGCTGGGCCTTTTACCGATTTCCAAAACTTTCTATCACGGATGCCCCTTAAATTTCTAAAGACCAATTTAATTCAAGCGCTAATAGATGCCGGTGCACTCGACACCTTTGGCTACACACGAGCGACCTTGACCGAGAACTTAGAACATTTTATTCAATTTCGCAAGATTTCAGGCAATCATATTAACTTATTAAAAGAGATTGAACCTAAAATTAATTTGGTCAGAGAGTGGCCTAAAGCCCATTTACTCAAGCGTCAGCGTGAAGTACTAGGCTTGCAATTAGCTGGCCATCCTATTGATGAGTTTTTAAAACTGATTGAAGGAGATCAAAGCTTTCTATCTATTGGAGCTTTAAAATCCTTAAAAATGCCTAAAGGTAAAAAAGTAAAAGTTCTAGCCTATATCGAGCACATGAAAGTCATTGAAACTAAGAAAAAAGACCAGATGGCTTTTTACCGTCTCAATGATGGCAGTCAAAATATTTCTCTGGTTAGTTTTCCTGAAAGTTATCAACGATTTGGCCACCAGCTCAAAGAGGGTCAAGTGGTGGCTTTGCAAGGCCAACTAAGCTTAGATCGACAAGGTCAGCCACAAATTGTTTTGGATAAATTACTGCCCTTACCAGAAGATGAAAAGCAATCCCATTCATCACCGATTCGTCAAGTATTTATTAAATTACTAGCCGGGGCTTCTAGTCAGCAATTAGTGGAAAAATTAAAAGCTTTAGCGGTAGAAAACCCAGGTCCTTTAGAAATAATCATGGTCGATGCCAACCGCAATGCTTGGAAATTAGAGGCTCTATATAATATTTCTATGGCAGATCGGGTGGTGGATGAGTTAAAAGCTCTTTTTGGAGAAAATAATGTCTATTTTAAATAATGAATCTGACTGATAATCATATCAACGGACAGGCTTTTTAATTCATGTTAAAATATTATTAAGAGAGTTAATGAATAAGAAGAGGTGACTTATGAGACGTTTAGCAGTGCTAACAAGTGGAGGTGACGCTCCCGGAATGAACGCCGCTATTCGAGCTGTTGTTGAACAGGGCCTCCATCATCAAATTGAGGTAGTAGGTGTTCAACACGGTTTTAAAGGTTTAGTGGAAGGTGAATATAGGAAAATAGGGATCAACGACCTCACTCACGCCATTCGTAGAGGAGGAACCATCCTTTATTCAGCCAGGTACCCTGAATTTAAACAGTTAGAAGTACAAAAAAAAGCCATTCAACAAATGGAGTCCCTAGGAATTGAAGGCTTAATTGTTATTGGAGGAGATGGCTCCTTCCAAGGAGCTCTAGCTCTTACTAAATTAGGTTTTCCAGCTATTGGTATTCCAGGAACCATTGATAATGATATTCCAGGGACCGAATATACGATAGGGTTTGACTCTGCCATGTCGGCAGCGATTGAAGCCATCGATAAAATTTCTGACACAGCGGCCTCACATAACCGTACCTTTGTAGTCGAAGTGATGGGACGTAACGCGGGGGATATTGCTATATGGGCCGGAGTGGCTGTGGGAGCCGATGCCATTGTTATTCCTGAAGAAGATTTCTTTATCGGTGACATTGCTCGCAGAGTCAATACGGCTCTTAGTCATGGGAAAGACCATGCTTTAATCGTATTAGCCGAAGGTGTCATGGGTGTGGAAGAATTTATCAAAGAATACAAAAAAGAAGCCCCTGATCAAAGTGTTCGTGGGGTTAACCTCTCCCACATTCAAAGAGGGGGTAATCCAACAGGTCGTGATCGTGTTTTTGCTACATTAATGGGTGCTAAGGCAGTGGATTTAATTCTTCACGGACAATCGGGTATTTTCGTCGGCATTACCAATGAAGAATTATCCGTTTGTGACATCGTTGAAACCTTAACCAAATCCAAGCACAAAGTAAGAGATGATTTGTACGAAATTAATCGTAGCTTAACGGATCGCTATTGAGCATGAAAAGGAGTTAATATGAAGAAAACAAAGATCGTTGGCACAATGGGGCCGGCAACTCAATCAAAGAAAGTAATGGTCGATCTGCTTCACGCAGGAATGAATGTAGCCCGTTTTAATTTTTCTCACGGTGATCAAGCATCGCAATTAAACCATATCAACTTATTTAAAGAGGCCCGTCAAGAAGCCGGTGTTATAGCTGGTATCTTATTAGATACCAAGGGACCTGAAATAAGAACGCATAAGATGGAAAATAATGGCATTCTATTAGAAAAAGGTCATAAAATCCGGATAGCGATGACTGAGGTTTTAGGTAGTGCTGATAAGTTTTCTATCACCTATGAAGGCTTAATTGATGATGTGACTATCGGTTCGCTTATTCTAATCGATGACGGTTTAATTGAATTGGAAGTCGAAGCCATTGATGATCAAGCCAAGGAAATTGCTTGTGTGGTAGTCAATTCAGGTGTCTTAAAATCACAAAAGGGTATTAATGTACCAGGTATTTCTTTAAATATTGCGGGTATCACTGAAAAAGACAAGCAAGATATTCGTTTTGGCGCGCGTCAAGATGTTGACTTTATAGCGGCCTCCTTTGTGCGCCGTCAAAATGATGTGATGGAAATACGTGCTATTCTAGAAGAAGAAAACAAGACCAATATTAAGATTATCTCTAAAATTGAAAACCGGCAGGGTGTCGATAATATTGATGAAATTATAGAAGTATCGGATGGGATTATGGTTGCCCGCGGAGATTTAGGGGTCGAAGTGCCAACAGAAGACGTGCCCCTTATTCAAAAAATGATTATTAAGAAATGTAATCGAGCAGGTATTCCAGTCGTGACAGCTACACAAATGTTAGATTCTATGCAAAGAAACCCTAGACCTACACGAGCCGAAGCAGGAGACGTGGCCAATGCTATTTTTGACGGAACGGATGCTGTCATGCTTTCTGGAGAAACAGCGGCAGGGGATTATCCTTTAGAAGCTGTGAAAATGATGGCTAAGATATGTGAACGGACTGAATCACAATTATTAGGTCAGGATGCCTTTACCTTGAAGAAATTCAATCAGTCAGACTTGACTGAAGCTATTGGTCAAGCGGTGGGACATACTGCTCGTAATCTGGGGATTCAAACCATCGTGGCAGCAACCTCTTCTGGCTATACGGCACGCATGATTGCTAAATACCGGCCGTCTTCTAATATCTTAGCAGCTACCTTTGAGGAAGAAGCACAACGTTCACTCACACTGGTGTGGGGGGTTCAACCTTTCGTTATTGGTAAGCCTGATTCAACCGATGAGATGTTAGATTCTGCTTCAGCCATGGCAGTAAGGCAAGGTTTTGCTAAAGAAGGCGACTTGATTATCATTACTGCGGGCGTTCCGGTTGGTGAAAAAGGCACGACCAACATTATGAAAATTCAATTAATTGGAACCAAGTTAGCTGAAGGACAAGGTGTTGGCAGTGGTAACTTCATTGGTAAGGCAGTGATTGCTCATACCGCTGAAGAGGCTAATGCTTATGTCAAAGAAGATACTGTATTAGTCACTAGCCAGACCGACCGTGATTACACTCCAGCCTTAGAAAGGGTGGGCGCTATTATCTGTGAAAGTGGAGGTATCACTTCCCATGCCGCTATTCTTGGCTTAGAAAGAGGCATACCGGTAGTAGTAGCAGTAGAAGGTGCTATGGAAGCTATTAAACAAAATGAACTGATTACTGTGGATGCTCGTCGTGGAATTATCTATCGCGGAGCAACGGTATCCATCTAGTATAGAAGAGTTCTATCTAAGACACTTATTTTAAGACATTTCTTGGCTTATTTATTGATGGGCTGAAGAAATGTCTTTTTGCTTGCCATCTTTTCTCTTTGCTTACAGAATGTGTTAAAATTGTTAATAGAAGACTAAGCGACTAGAATTAATTGTCTTTTGCTTAGGATAGAGTCGGTCTTTACTTTAGGATAGCTCAATCAGCTTGAAGAGAGTTTGATCAGATAGGAGAATGAAAGATGAAATTAGGAAGAATTACCGAATGTAAGATAAGTGACGAGAATGAAAACAGTTATTTTGCGCAAGTGGAAGGGACAACCTTTCGCTTAGACAAGGATCAAATCCAAGGTCAAAGTTATCACTTAGGCGACCAAATTAAAGGGCTTATTTATGAGGATATGAATCGTGAGGCCCGTATTCAATTAGACATCCCTAAGGCAGCTAGTGGTCACTATGATTGGGGCACAGTAACTCAAGTGCGTAAAGACTTGGGTGTGTTTGTGGATATTGGTCTTTATCAAAAGGACCTAGTAGTTTCTTTGGATAATTTACCAGATGATAAAAGTCAATGGCCTCAAAAAGGGGACCAGCTCTACTTGACAATGACTGTGGATAATAAGAACCGTTTTTGGGGCGAATTAGCAAGATTTGACCAGATGGAAGAATTATTTATCAAGGCAGCTGACCGTTTGATAAATCAAGATTTAGAAGTAACCATTTTTCAATTGAAATTAGTAGGAGCTTTGGCAATTTCTAAAGAGAACTTCCGCAGCTTTATACATGAGAGCGAATGGATGTTACCCCCGCGTTTGGGTCAAAAAATCAAGGGACGGGTAGTCAAGGTACAAAGTGATGGGTCTTTAAACTTGTCCTTAAAACCAAGAGCCCATGAAGCCATTAGCGATGATGCGACTATGTTAATACGTCTATTAGAAAAGACGCCCAATCATTTCTTACCTTATCACGACAAGTCTGATCCTGAAGCTATTAAGCGAGAATTTGGTATTTCTAAGGGACAATTTAAGCGCGCGGTCGGTTCCTTAATGAAGAATAAGCAAATTCGTCAAGAGGCTAATCAGGGGATTTACTTGGTGACGTCAGAAAATGAATAAGGCGGTCAATCAACAGTTACAAAATTATTTAGCGGATTTTAAGCGCTATTTACAAATTGATCAAGTCAAATCAAAAAATACAATCCAAGCCTATGTAAGAGATTTAAAAAAATTTATAGACTACCATCAAGACCATGCTACACAAAGCTTAGACCAAATCGATTATAGCTACATGCAAGGGTTTTTAGCCCATTTACACCAGCAAAATTATGCCACATCTTCTACTTCACGGCTTTTATCAGCTATGAAACAGTTTTTTCATTATTTGTTAAAAGAAGGGGTTATCCAGCAAAACCCCTTGCAATTAGTTCAAGGACCCAAGCAAGCCAAAAGCCTACCTAAAGTTCTATCAATGGAAGAAGTGGAAGCCCTTATTCAAGCACCGAATATAGCCACTTTAACCGGTTTAAGAGACCGAGCCATCTTAGAAGTCCTTTATGCTTGTGGCCTACGTGTGAGTGAATTAACTCAGCTTCAGTTAGCTGACTTACACTTAGACTTGGGTTTTGTTCAAACTTTAGGTAAGGGCAATAAGGAAAGAATCATTCCCTTAGGGGATGAAGCCATCTATTGGGTTGATCAATACTTACAAGATGCCCGAGGTGTTTTTGCTAGTAAAAAGACTGCTCAAGCAGGCCAGATTCTCTTCTTAACAGAAAGAGGAAAGGCCTTCACCCGTCAAGGCATCTGGAAAAATCTTAATAAATATGTTCAACAAGCAGGAGTCAATCAAAGAGTTTCACCACACATGTTGAGGCACTCTTTTGCCACTCATTTGTTAGAAAATGGTGCCGATTTACGCATGGTTCAAGAACTGTTGGGTCATGCAGACATATCGACCACTCAAATATATACACATATTTCACATCACCGCTTACAGGAAGTTTACCGTAAGAACTTTCCACGCGCTTGATGCGATTAAAGGAGGAAATAAAATGTTTAAAAGAATACACTTAATCGTTATGGACTCTGTCGGAATTGGACAAGCACCCGATGCAGAAGAATTTGGAGACTCTAACGTTCACACCTTAGGCCACATTGCCGAAAACTTTGATTTAAACTTAAAAAATATGGCTCAAATGGGTCTGGGTAAAATTGACACCATCAAAGGGGTAGAAGCCGTCGATCAAACTTCCGCCTACTGGACTAAATTACAAGAACGTTCAGCTGGTAAAGACACCATGACTGGCCACTGGGAAATGATGGGTCTTTATATCGACCAGCCCTTTAGAGTCTTTCCAGCTGGTTTCCCACAAGAGTTGATTGAAAAATTAGAAAAATTTGCTAAGCGTAAGGTAATTGGGAATAAGGTGGCTTCTGGAACCGAAATTATTAAAGAATTAGGACCCGAGCAATTAGAAACGGGGGCATTAATTGTATATACATCAGCCGATTCTGTTTTACAGATTGCTGCCCACGAAGAAGTCATTCCTTTAGAAGAACTTTACAAGGTCTGTGAATATGCCCGTGAGATTACTCTGGAAGATCCTTACATGATTGGTCGGATTATTGCCCGACCTTATGTCGGTCAAATAGGTAATTTCGAAAGAACCAGCAATCGTCATGACTATGCCTTGGATCCCTTTGGCAAAACGACCCTTGATTTCTTAAAAGATGACGGCAAATCGGTCATTGCAGTGGGCAAAATTAATGACATCTTTAATGGAGCGGGTATTACTCAAGCGATTCGCACTAAGTCCAATATGGACGGTGTCGATCAATTACTCAAGGTCATGGGGGAAGATTTTGAAGGCCTATCTTTCACTAACTTAGTGGACTTCGATGCCAAATATGGTCACCGTCGTGACCCTCAAGGCTATGGTCAAGCCTTAGAAGACTTCGACGCCCGCATTCCTGAACTAATTCAAGCCATGAATGAAGAGGACTTGTTATTAATCACAGCCGACCATGGTAATGATCCGACTTATAAGGGAACCGATCATACCCGTGAATATGTGCCTTTATTGGCCTATTCTAAAAAGTTTAAAGCGGCAAGTGAACTACAAGCGCAGCACTTTGCTGATATCGCGGCCACTATTTCTGATAACTTTGGTGTTAAACAGACAGATCAAGGACAGTCGTTTTTAGCACAATTAAAATAGGAGAAGATTATGTATCAAAAAACCTTAGAATATTTAAAAGACCACGGTATGGTAGCCCCTCGAATTGGTTTAATTCTAGGCTCTGGTTTAGGAGATTTGGCAGATGAAATTAAAAATCCGGTTAAAATCCCTTATGAAGCTATCCCAAGTTTTCCAGTATCAACTGTTGAAGGTCATGCTGGTCAATTGGTCTATGGCAGCCTAGCTGGACAAAAAGTAATAGCATTACAAGGACGTTTTCACTATTACGAAGGCTATGACCTTGAAACAATCACCTTTCCGATTCGGATTTTTAAAGAATTAGGGGTCGAAAGTTTGATTCTTACAAATGCAGCCGGTGGGGTTAATAATAGTTTTAAACCTGGAGATCTAATGGTCATCAAGGATCAACTTAATTTTACAGGCGAAAATCCTTTGATTGGTAAAAACAATCCACAAGGTCCGCGCTTTGTTGATATGAGTCAAACTTATAGTAAAAGAGGCATTCAATTGCTACATCAAACAGCTAAAAGTTTAGGTTTTAGTTTACAAGAGGGAGTTTATGCATGGATGACCGGTCCTTCTTATGAGACCCCAGCTGAAATTAGAGCCATTCGTTTGATGGGGGGCGATGCAGTGGGAATGTCTACTGTTCCCGAAGCTATTGTAGCAAGACATGCTGGGCTGGAAGTCTTGGGAGTGTCTTGTATTACCAACTATGCAGCCGGTATGCAGGAGACACTTAACCACCAAGAAGTGATGGCTGTTTCTAGAGAAGTGAAACCACGATTTAAGCAATTAATTTATCAAGTGATTGAACAAATATAGGACTTTGTAAAGCTTTAAGTTGAAATTTCAGTCTTTGCATGGTAATATCTCAAGGAAATCTAATTAGAGATAGGAGGTCGCAAAAAATGCTAGTTCATTCAACGCATAAGAATGAAAAAGTTGTCTTAGGACTCTTAAGTTTAACTTGCGAAGGTGAAGATCAAATGGCTCAAGCAGGCGAAATTTTAACTAAATATCGCGACCAAGAAGGTTTCGACCTTTACTTATATAAAGATCCTGAAACAAGCAACTTCGTTGGTTTAATCGGTATTGAGCAGCGTAAAGTTGAAACGGATCCCCAAGAAAATCTTTCGACAATAATCGTTCACCTTATATCGGTTATTCCTTCCTTTGAAGGAGAGTCCGTGGATTATCAATTGTTCAAAGAACTTAAAGATATGTTTCCACAAATTCAAATCTCAGGTTCCATTCAATCAGAAACCCAAGATATGATTGCCCAGTTTGCTGAGAAATATCGTCAGCAGATAAAAGCAAATAGTGAAGGGGAAGCCAATTAATGCAAGAGGATCGAACCAATCAAGACTTAACCCTTAAATTAACGGCCTTTCAAGGGCCGTTTGATTTGCTTTTACACCTAATTAAAGAGTTAGAAGTCGATATTAACGATATACCCATGACGGAAATTACTGACCAATATTTGGCTTATATTGACCAGATGCAGGAATTAGACCTCGATAAGGTCGGAGAATATTTAGTGATGGCGGCCACTCTATTAGAGATCAAGAGTCGTCTCTTAATTCCCATTGAACCGGATGAATTGGATGGTGATTTAGAAGACCAAGATCCGCGGAGTGGTCTGGTTCAGCAACTGCTCATTTATCAACAATTTCAGCTAGTAGCGGACACCTTAGAAGATATGCAAGTGGATCGTATTAAGCACTATTCAAGACCAGCGGCAGATCTTTCAAACTTTATAGCTTTTATTCCCTTAGAAGAAGGTGAGCTTTCGCTAGAGCAATTACAAACCAGTTTGAAGAGCGTCTTGCAAGCGCAAGAACAAAGACAACCTAAAGAAAAAGAAATTCATCATGATCAAGTTTCAGTGACGGACAAAATGCAATTCATTCGGCAACAATTTCAATCCATTAAGCCTAATCAATCCATTGCTTTTTCGTCTCTTTTATCGAATGGCTCTCGACCAGAAATTATTGCCACATTTATTGCTGTTTTAGAAATGGTCCGTAAGCAAGTTCTGGTTTTTCAACAAGAAAGTTATCTAGATAGCATTGAACTGCGTTTGAGGGAGGAAGGCTATGCTTAGAAAAATAGCAGGCATTATTTTTGTTGCCGGGGAAGAAGGCGTGACCTTGAATGAGTTAGCCGCTCTTTTAAATCTCTCACCAACAGAAATTAAGCCTATGATTGAAGAAGTCCAGCAAACTTTAAAAGACCATCCACTATCGCCAATTGATTTGGTCCAATTTGGCGAACGCTTCTTGTATGTAACCCAAGCAGACTTAGACCCCTTGATTGAAAATTTTGCTCAATCGCCACTGCAACAAAAGTTAAGTCGACCGGCTATTGAGACCTTGGCTATCGTAGCTTACCGTCAACCGATTACACGCATGACCATTGATGAAATTCGGGGCGTTTCTTCCCAAGCCATGCTACAAAAATTAGTCAGCCGAGACCTCATTAAGGAGGTAGGTAAGTTAGAAGCGCCTGGTAGACCCATACTTTATGGAGTCACCGATTACTTTCTCAATTACTTTGCGCTATCTTCCTTAGAGGATCTACCACCTATTGAAGATTTAGCCCTCAACAGTCAAACCGCTTCAGAAGAACTTTTTTCATTAAAAAGATGGGAAATTAATTTATTTGATCAAGAAGAATAAGGAGGAACTATGGAAAGACTACAAAAAGTTATGGCTCACGCAGGGGTTGCCAGTCGACGCAAATGTGAAGACATGATTAAAGAAGGTCGCGTCAAAGTAAATGGACAAGTGGTTCGTGAATTAGGAACCAAAGTCACCAGCAATGACCGTATTGAAGTAGACGAGGTGCCTATTTATAAGGAAGAACCGCGCTATATCTTGCTTTACAAGCCAAAAAACTATATTTCAGCTGTGGCTGATGACAAGGGCCGTCCGGTGGTTACCGATTTAATCCATGGTATTGAAGAACGTATCTATCCGATTGGCAGATTAGACTTTGATACGACAGGCTTACTCTTATTAACCAATGATGGTGACTTTGCCAATCAGATGATGCATCCTAAGCATCAGATTGATAAGACATATATTGCGAAATTGGGTGGCATTCCTACAGCTAAGGAATTAAGACAATTAGAAAAGGGCGTAATGATTGATGGTCAAAAGACCTCCAGAGCTAGAGCTCGTCTCATTTCTAGCAATCAAGATAATCGTACAGCCGTTGCCCAATTAACCATCCATGAAGGCTGGAACCATCAAGTTAAGAAAATGTTTGAAGCCATTGGTTATCCCGTCTTCAAATTGAAGCGCGAATCTTTCGCTTTTCTTGGCTTAGATAATTTGAAACCGGGTATGTGGCGAGAGCTAACTGCCTTTGAAGTGGATAAATTAAGTAAGATGGCTTTAGATAGTGAATAAGAGCTTGCTTAAATCCGAGATAAATGCTATAATTCATTTAAATTAAATAACGTCTTCGGGGCAGGGTGAAATTCCCGACCGGCGGTAGAGTCCGCGAACTTAGCTGTGGCTAGGTTGAACTGGTGTAATTCCAGTACCGACAGTAAAGTCTGGATGGTAGAAGATAAGATATTGATAAGTTTATGCTTATTTAGGCTACCATCCACTCAGTTTGAGTGGATGGTTTTTTTATCAATGGACCCTCCTAAAGACGTAAAAAAAGGAGAATCGTTATGAAGAATCGAAAAGTTCAGAAAGTCACACTTTTAGCCATTTTAGGAGCTTGGGCAGTCGTTCTACGTTTTTTTGACTTCCCAATCTTGCCATTTGCACCTTTTCTTAAGGTTGATTTTTCGGATCTTATGGCCTTAATTGGTATGTTAATTTACGGACCACAAGGCCTAGTTGCCGTGGCCTTCATTCGTGATTTGGTTAATTATATCCTTAAGGGAGGGGAAGCTGGTATTCCGATTGGGATGTTAATGAGTATGACAGCGACCTTAGCCATGTTTTTACCAAGCCACTTCATTTTGAAGTATTTAAAAGAAAAAGGGCAAGCTATTAAATTTTCTTTAATCTCTCTTAGTCTTGTCTTTAGTTTAACTCTCTCCATGGCTTGCTTTAATTACTATCTGGCTTTACCTATTTATGTCAAAGTCATGAACTTTCCCATTGATGATTATATGACTTATATCCTATCTGTCATTGTGCCATTCAATTTAATCAAGGGCTTAATCATGGTTGTCGGTCAAATTTTTGTCATTAAATCAATGAAGACCATATTTGGTCGCCGCATTAACTTCTATGATGGTTACATAGGAAAAGGTTACCGTTCTGCTACTAGAATATTACAACAGCAATAAGTAATTTACTTTTTTAGGTCAATTGTGTTTGCATCAAGTTTAGAGTTTGCTATAATATAAGAAATTGGACTCATATGCTAACCTAGCCTTTTTAGGTTTGTTGCTATGAATAGATATCTTAATATCGATTAGTGTAGGAGGAAGCTTGATGGCAAAGGATAACGAACGCTTTGATCAACCTGAAGATAAGGATCAAGGTTTAAATGAAAAAGCAAAAACCAAAAAAATTACTGCCCCATGGAACAATAAGTTTGGTGAGGATGAAAATTTCAAGAATCGTCAATTTTCACGCTCGGCTAGAAATCAACCGAAGCAGGAAGCAACCGTTTTATCAAACGCTTTGCTATTCTTCTTAATTTTCACTTTGATTTTCCCGTTTGCATTGTATGCTTATATCGACTCACAAAAGAGTGATAAGCCTTTAGAAAGTAAAACGGCTGAACAGGTTGTTCTAAGTAAGAGCACAACTGAAGAAGCAACGACAACCAAAGAAGAGAAGACAACAACTACTGAAGCTGTTACGCGTGAAATCGAAGCAACAACTACGACTCAAGCGCCTGTACCGACTCAACCACCAGTTGAGACTTCTGCTCAACCACAAGCAGCGTCAACTTACCATACCGTAAGTGCGGGTGAATCATGGTGGTCAATCTCTCAAGTTTATGGTGTTGATGTTTATGACTTAGCTGCTGCCAACGGAACTACAATTGACGGTACTTTGATGCCAGGCTCACAAATCGTCATTCCATAAAAGAATAAGAAGGTTAAGGCTGAGTTAATTCTCAGCCTTTTTATGAGAAAGGAATTAACCAATGTTTTCAATTGCAATCGATGGCCCAGCGGCTTCTGGTAAGTCAACCGTCGCTAAACTTATCGCAAAAAAATACCAACTGACATATATCGATACTGGCGCTATGTATCGCGCAATCACTCTAGCTTGTTTGCTAAATAAAATAAATATTAATGATCCCCATCGTTTAGGAGAAATTTTACAAGCAGTCAAAATTTCTTTTGAAATGGATGGTGACCAACAAAAAGTTTTAATCAATGGGCATGATGTCAGTCAAGAAATTCGTTCGGTGGAAGTGACACAAAATGTTTCCAAGGTTTCTGCTAATCTAAGGGTCAGACAAGCCTTAGTCAAGCAGCAACAAGCTATAGCTAGTGAAGAAGCAGTGGTGATGGACGGACGAGATATTGGCACGGTAGTTCTACCAGATGCCAGTCTTAAGTTTTATCTTGTAGCTTCCAGTCTAGTAAGAGCTCAAAGACGCTATGAAGAAAATCTAACTAAGGGCATGGAGACCCAATCCCTAGAAGAGATTGAAGCTGAGATTATTAAACGCGACCACTACGATAGCAATCGTCAACACAGTCCTTTGCAAAAAGCAGAAGATGCTATTGAAATGGATACTTCAGACTTATCCATTGATCAAGTGGTTGAAAAATTAAGTGACTATATCGATTCTATAAAATAATTTTAAAAAGGAGGCTGATGAGCCTTTTTTTATTTTGATGAAACTAGATAATCAGATCTCGTTTAAATGAATAAAAGTCAGCAATAATAAAATTATTGATAATATCGGCCTTATTCGCAATATTCGCTAGACGATATCCCTTTCTTTTGTTATAATGTTTCTTAGAGTGCTTGCATAGTGTCTATTAGTAGACTCTATGTAAGTAACAATTTTTATAGGTAACGCTTAGGAGGAACGGGTAGAATGTCAGAGTTTGTTGAGAATAATGAAGTAAATGAAGAAGTAGAAGCAACGGAAGAGGTTGAGACTACTCAAGTAGAAGAAAGCAATGGTTCAGAAACTATTGAAACAATGGAAGATGCTTTAGATAGTGTCTTAGATATTAAAAGTGGCGATACCGTTTACGGTGATGTTTTAGCTTTTGATGAAAATAATCAAGTACGTGTAGCAATTAAAAACAGTGGTGGATTAGAAGGGGTTATCCCAGCTAACGAACTAGCTGCAACACGCGTTGAAGATCCTACTGAAGTTGTAGCAATTGGTGATGAAATCGAATTAGTAGTTATCAAGCCAATCCAAGATAAAGAAAATGGTAACTTCTTATTATCTAAAAAACGTGTCGATGCTAAAAAAGTGTGGGCAGAATTAAAAGAAAAATCAGAAAATGGCGAAACAATTGAAGCACCTGTTAAAGATGTTGTTAAGGGTGGCTTAGTGGTTGACGCTGGCGTTAGAGGATTTGTACCGGCTTCAATGGTAGAAGATTTCTTTGTGGATGACTTTTCACCTTATAAAGGTCAAACATTAGAGTTCAAGATTATTGAAATTGATGAAAACGACAACCGTTTAATCTTATCTCATAAAGAAATTGCACGTGAAAAACGTGAAGCTGAACGTGCTCAACGCATGGAAGAATTAGAAGAAAATACAATTGTAGAAGGTAAAGTAGCTCGTCTAACTAACTTCGGTGCTTTCATCGATTTAGGTGGCGTTGACGGATTGGTTCACATCAGCCGTATCGCTCACGAACACGTTAAACATCCAAGTGATAAATTAACTGTTGGTGAAACAATTGAAGTTAAAATCTTGTCAATCGACAAGGAAGAAGGACGTATTTCACTTTCAATCAAGGATACCTTAGAAGGACCTTGGGAAAATATTGAAGAAAAAGCACCAGAAGGTTCTGTACATACAGGAACTGTTAAACGTTTAACTAACTTTGGTGCCTTTGTGGAAGTATTCCCTGGTGTTGAAGGTTTAGTACATATTTCTCAAATTGCTCATGAGCATATTGAAACTCCTCAAGATCGTTTAACTGAAGGCCAAGAAGTTGAAGTGAAAGTTCTTTCAACAGATGCAGAAGCTCAAAGATTATCCCTTTCCATTAAAGCTTTATTAGACAAGCCTGAAGGTTACGAAGAGCCAGTTCGTCGCGAACGTCAAGAATCAAATGATTCAGATCGTCCACGTCGTCCAAGAAGAAACCGTAATACAAATAATCAAACAGCTAACCGTTCTAACCAAGCCCGTCAAAACACTAACTCAATTAATGATGCAGCCAATGAAGGAAGCTTCACATTGGGTGACATGTTAGGCGATGCATTCAAGTCTTTACAAGACGATGCTGAGTAATCGATTCTAATAACATTACTTACTCCAATTGTTTCTTCCATTTTGCTGATTAGCTTAATGGAAGAAACAATTGGTTTTTAATTTATGGAGGTGAAAGCATGGAAATACCTGTAGTGGCTATTGTGGGCCGACCAAATGTTGGTAAATCCACTTTATTTAATCGCTTAATTGGCGATCGTCTTTCGATTGTAGCCGATTATGAAGGGGTGACACGTGACCGAATCTATGCTACCGGATCGTGGTTAGGCCGTGAGTTTCGTCTGATTGATACCGGGGGTATTGATATGAGTGATGAACCCCTCATGCATAAAATCAAATACCAAGCTGAAATTGCAATGGAAGAAGCTGACGTTATTATTTTTATGACCTCAAGTCGTGAAGGCGTCACCGATGCTGACGAAGCTATTGCTCACTATTTACACCGCACCAATAAACCGGTGGTTTTAGCAGTCAATAAGGCGGACAATCCAGAACAAAGGCAGCAAGTCTATGAATTTTATGCTTTAGGTCATGGCGATCCCTATCCCATATCGTCTTCGCACGGAACCGGAACAGGGGATTTATTAGATCAATTAGTATCTCACTTTCCAGCCGATAGTCCGGATGCAGATGATCGCGAACGCATTCGTTTTTCTTTTATTGGACGGCCAAATGTCGGCAAGTCTAGCCTGGTTAATGCCTTATTACAAGAAGAACGTGTGATTGTATCCAATATTGAGGGAACCACTCGTGAAGCAGTCGATACCGATTTTGTTAGTCAATCTGGACGCCATTTTACAGCAATCGACACAGCAGGTATTCGTAAGCGAGGCAAGGTTTATGAAAATACCGAAAAATATTCTGTCATGCGAGCCTTATCAGCCATTGACCGTTCAGACATTGTCTGTCTAGTAATCGATGCAGAGACTGGCATTCGTGAACAGGATAAGAGGGTAGCAGGATACGCTTTTGAAGCCAATAAGGGCATGGTTATTTTAGTCAATAAATGGGATGCAGTCGATAAGACCGACAAATTATTTGAGAAATTTACCGATGATATCCGTAACGAATTCCAATACTTACCTTTTGCGCCCATTCTTTTCGTTTCTGCCAAGACGGGCCAACGCTTAGAGAAACTACCGGCTATTTTGGAAGAAATCTATGAAAACCGCTATCGTCGCATTCAATCTTCGGTCTTGAATGACGTTTTGATGGATGCGATTGCCATGAACCCTACACCCACTGATAAGGGACGTCGGCTTAAGATTTATTATATGACTCAAGTGGCTGTCAATCCACCAACCTTTGTCGTCTTTGTTAATGATACAGAATTAATGCACTTCTCTTATGTAAGATTCTTAGAGAACAGGATGCGTGATTCCTTTTATTTTGACGGTACACCGCTCAATCTAATTATTCGTAATCGAAATTAAGAGATAGGAAGATTTTGTTGTAAAATCAAGGTCAATTCGTTGTCTTAACCTTGATGTTATGTTATTCTATACAAGAAATAATCAACAGATGATTATTTTCCAATCTATAGAAATAAAGGAGGAGATTTATTAATGGCAAATAAAGCAGAATTAGTAGAACGTGTAGCTGGAAAAACTAACTTAACAAAGAAAGATGTAACAGCCACTGTTGAAGCATTATTCGAATCAGTTCAAGAATTTTTATCTGAAGGTGAAAAAGTTCAGATTATTGGTTTCGGAACTTTCGAAGTTCGCGATCGTGCAGCTCGTAAAGGACGCAACCCACAAACTGGTGAAGAAATTGAGATTGCAGCCACTAAAGTTCCTGGCTTCAAAGCTGGTAAAGCTTTAAAAGAGGCAGTTAAATAATTAAGCATTAGATTGGTGATGAAAGTTTCTGGCTTTCATCACTTTTTTATTTATCAGTCTTTATCCTCTAATAGTAATATGAAAATAGATTCAAAGGGATGATCTATTTGGTTGTCTTTGTCTAGCATGGTATAATAGGCTAGACATGGAGGGAACCAAAATGGATAATTTTTTCAGCTTAATGGAGTCTACTAATCAGATTGAGGAGCAATATAAGCTCTTTAAACGCCATTTAAAAAGAATGGATGGAATGGATGAAGCTTTTTTAGCGCAAATATTAGACCGAATGGCTTTTTGGGGTCAATCAGGCTACCGACATCTGCAGATTCAAGCTTATGAAGCTCTTTATCAAAAATTTCCGTCCTCAGTGTTAGCTTTTCTTTTAGGGTATAGTTATTCCGCAGTTAGTCAATATGACAGGGCTTATCAATGGTTGGATAAAGTCGATAAGCAAGACTTGGACCTAGAAGGTCGCTTATTGCTAGCGGATGTCAATCTTAAGCTAGGACATTTAAATGAAGCGCGCAAAGAATTACAAGCTATCATTAACGACCATCCAAGAGATTATCGAGCTTATCATCAAATGAGTGAATTCTATCGCATGCAGGCTATTAATGAAAAAGCAATCTACTATCTTGAGACCTTAATGGAATATTTTATCTCAGAGGATGATTCTTTAAGGCGCCAATGGCGAACAGATCTCTTAGCCCTTTATTTAAGTAGTGAGAGAATCGACACTGAAAAAATCAGTGCATTATTTGATCAAGATAATGAAGATTTGACGATTGAAACAGCTGATGAATGTTATTTATTGGCGCATTTTTATGCCCAAATTAATGATTTCAATCGATCAAATCATTTCTGCGAGTTAGGCCTTCAAATCGATCCCGACCATTTTGAATTAAGACTCTTACAATTAGAAAATTTAACCTATCTACAAGAAACTAGCCGATTTGCCAATCAGTTAGATCAACTATTAAAAAGCCTACCTCCATATGATGGAGTGGTTATGGATTGCCTGCGTTTGGCTGATCGAATGGGAGTCTTTACAGCCAAGCTCATTCAATTATTGGAGGATTACTACCCTTTATTGGATAATGCTGAGGATCAATTCTTAGTTCTCTCGGCCTATGTGGCTTATTATCTTGATCAAAAAGACTATCAACAGGCAAACTTGTTTATGGAAAAATTTGATTTACAAGCCATTGACGAGTCACTCTTGGCCTATTTAAAAGGCAAAATCTTATTTCATCAAGGACAAAAAGAGCAAGCTAAGGCTTATTTAGATCTAGCATGGGATCAACAAGTTCTTGCTAAAGATTTACCTGACATGATCCAGCAATTGTCCAATCTCTAGTCAATCTTAAAAACTCATGAGGGAGGTAAGACCATGGAAAATATTCAAGATAAACACTTATTTTTAAATTGGATGATTCTCAACCATCCTCATCCCAATCGCGAGATAATGATTTTTTTAGCCTATTTACAAATGAGGCCTAGTGAGCTGCAATGGGTTGAGTTTTCGCATGATGTCATCTATGCTCCAAGAGGAATAAAGATATCCTATCCCCCCTTGCAAGAGCCCCCCTTGGTCTATTATAAAGAAGATTATATCTACCATCAGATTGATCAAGCCTTTCACGATTTCCGGTTGAACTCACTTAAAAAGGGTCAAAGCTTTTACATAGAGTTTGATTTAGCCGATTATCAACTAGAGGCGATGCAAAGAGGTCTTTTAAAAGAAAATCCATTTGTCCCCATCCAAATGAAGGCTTTAGATCAAGTCAATCAAAGCTTACATCAAATTAGTCGCCAAGCTTATAAACAAATGATCATGGAAAAGATTGACGGTGCTTTAGAAACAAATAATTACGATCAAATTGAGCAATGGCTTGATCAATTTCAATCCGGTTTGGAGTGATAGCATGCAAATATCTTTAGAGGATTCGCTTTTTCAAGCGTCTATTCCTGTATTAAAAAAAATTGAGTCTCATGGCTATGAGGCTTATTTTGTTGGAGGGGCCATTCGCGATGTGCTATTAGAAAAATCAATAGGGGATATTGACATTGCGACTTCCGCCTTTCCTCAAGAAATTCAAACCATCTTTCCCAAACACTTTGATGTAGGCATCCAACATGGCACCATTGTGGTTTTATATCAAGGAAACTCTTATGAAATAACTACTTTCCGTACCGAATCGACTTATTCGGATTATCGAAGGCCCGACCATGTAGAATTTGTCAGAAATCTTGAGTTAGATACTCTGAGACGAGATTTCACGATCAACGCCATGGCAGTAGACGCCAAGGGCAATTTATATGATTTTCATGGGGGCTATCAAGATTTGAAAGATAAGTTGCTGAGGGCTGTCGGCGAGCCATTGGAACGTTTTCAAGAAGATGCCTTAAGAATCATGCGTGGCATTCGTTTTGCCTCTCAGTTAGGCTTTCAATTAGAAGAAAAAACTTTCCAAGCCATGTGCCAATTAGCTAGCAATCTGTCTAAAATTTCCATTGAACGCATCCGCATTGAATTAGAAAAGATGATGGCAGGGTCTTATTTAACACAAACCATTTCATCCTTTAAAAAGGCTAAGCTAGACCAAGCTTTCCCTCAAGCCAATCAATTTGATTATGTAGAAGGTTTGACTTACTTGGTAAATCAAACAACAGGACAAGCAGGGCTTAGTCCACTTATCACTTGGTCCTTGCTATTAAAGGGAATGGAAATTAATGATGAAAAGACTCAAAGACACTTGATGAAGCAGTGGACCTTATCTAATCGTTTAATGGATCAAGTAGTCGCTTTTTTAAAGCTTGACCATGAAATTAGCCAGCAGACCTTCACCATCGAAACCGTCTATGGCTATGCTCAAGAAGTGATTGATCAAATGAATACTTATTTAGAAATCACTGATCAAATGGCTACCAAAAAAGAAATAGAAGCTTTAATAAGTAATTTACCTATTAGAAAGCGGCAAGAACTAGCCATTAATGGTAAGCAAATTATGCAAGCACTTAAAATGGCAAAAGGTGGGCCGGTGATTGGACAATTGCTCGATCAAATCGAAGCAAAGGTTATTAGAGGAGAATTAACTAATCAAACAGCTGCCATTATTGACTGGCTCAAAGACCAATAAATATATTAAAAGAGAGGAGGGACTTCATGAAATATGCCATCGTCGACCTCGAATCAACCGGACCACGTCTAGACAGTGGAGACCGAATTATTCAAATTGGGGCGGTTCTTATTGATCAAGGTCAAATCATTGGTCAATATGAAATGCTGATTAATCCTGAACGTGAGGTCCCACAAAACATCCAACAATTAACCGGTATCTCACAAGAAGAGGTTGATCAAGCACCTCTTTTTGAATCAGTTGCAAACTTATGGTTCAAGCGTTTAGAAGGTTGTCTTTTTGTAGCGCATAATCTCAACCATGACTTGACCTTTATGCAACACCATTTCCAAGCGTGTGGCTATGATTTTAACCCTTTGGCCATCGATTCCGTCAAGTTAGCTAAAATTATCTTCCCTCAGGCCACAGGATTCAATTTAACAGATTTAAGCTTCTATTTAGACATTCCCTTTAACCAGGCGCATCAAGCTTTAGCAGATGCCAAAATAACCGCAAAAATATTAAATGCGATGGCTAGCAAGTGGATGCAACTGCCTAGTAAAACACAAACCCTCTTATTGGATTTAGCTCAGGCTTTAGATAAGCAGGAAATTATTTTCTTTCAACAACCGCAGCAATTCATACTCAATCAAGCAGCAGACACTCAATTAGATAAAAAACCACCATTTGATCAAGAAAATCTTCTAAGTACGAAAGCAAAAGCTCAAATTAATTGGTTGTTAGAAAAAATGCAGACTACCAATCGATTAGTAGTAGAAGGACAATGGCGGCCAATTGATCCACTAGTGGTAAAATATTGGTTGCTTGAAGTTTTAGCTAAAAATAAGTCTTCGCTGGTATTAGCTGTTTCTAGTCAATCGGCTCTCGAAGAATGGGCTACTTTCTTCAAGCAAGAAGAAATCCCTTTTTCTTACTTATTGAGACCGAGTCAATATTTACATTTAGATCATTTTAAACGCTACCTTGATCAAGTGGTGATTTCTCAATTAAATCAGCAAGAAATTTTAGTGATTGCTTCAACCTTAGTCTGGCTAGAAGAGACCCAAACAGGCTTACTGATGGAAATGAACCAAGAATTGAAGATTAGCGATCAAATTAATCGCTTTAATCATGGGCTTTATCCGAATTATCGAGCCTCCTATTTTTACCAAAAAGCTTTATCCAATCATGATAAACAAGCAGTAGTACTGACTCAAACCAGCTATTTGATGGAAGAAGCGAGTCAAGAGGGCAGTTTTAGTAAACAGCAGCTCCTAGTGTGTGATAATCTCAGTCTATTAAGCAGACAATTGTCCTTTTTCCACCAAATACAGTTGGCTTATAGTCAACTCTTAATTTTGTGCCAACAAGTCTTGGATATCTTATATCATCAGGATCGAACGCATGCTGCTATTCAAGCTTCAATCTTAAGAATGGATCATTTAATTAATCTAATCCGGCAAGTATTGAATCTTTTAGAAAGTGAAATTCAAAATCACCACTTCCGAGCGGTTGAGCGGGAGTCCAGCAGAGAAGTCAAGGTGTCCTTGTCAACTACTCGAGCTATCTTAAGCATTCAACAGCAAATGCATAAGGCTTTAAAAACACTGCTTCAAGAACAAGCATTAAAAGATCTTTTAGCAAGCAAGCCACATCATCTTAAGATAAAAATGCTGCACCTACAGGCCTTTTTAAATAATTTAGATAACTTTCAAGCTAAAATTAGTCAGTCCGAAGGTTATTTAACTATTCGTGTCAGCCAAATAGAAGATCGTTATTATCAATTCCAACTGACATGGAAACCCATTCGTTTAGTTCAAGAATATCAACATGCCTTTGAAAGCTTTCAACAAGTCTTACTCTTTAGTCCAGGGGATCTGCATTTTCGCTTAAATAGCGGGAGTTATTATCAGTTAGGACTCGATCTATACAACTACTTGCAATTACCACAACCAATGGAAAAGTTAGTCATTGACGTACCATTCGATTGGATTGCTAAAAAAAGTCAAGATTCTCAAAGAAATCAAGAGCAAGGTCGCTTAATCGGTGAAAACTTGCTTGAAAGCATTGAAGTTGATCAGCTGCCACCCTTAAGTCTGATTATTGTAAACAATCGCCAGCAAGCTATTGATGTTTATCGCCAAATAAAAGGCAAGTTAAAAGATCAAGAACAAGTTCGATTGTTGGGTCAACATGTATCTGGATCCTTAAATAAAATCAGACGGTTGGCTATGGATGATTGTGATACCATTTTAGTCATTCAATGGCAGTCGCTCTTAAATGAAAACTGGCTGTTAGATAAGCGACCTTGCCATATATTCTGGCTACGCTTACCTTTTAGATCGTTAGAAGATGCTTATATTTTAGCATTAGCAGACCACTTGAATCTGCCGTTCGAACTAATCTTTGATCACTTATTAATCGATCGAATGCTAGTCGATTTTGCCATTGCTTTCGACTATTTAGACCGCCACTTTAACTGTCAAAATTTCTGTTTGTTAGACGATCGTGTCTTTACCAAATATTATTCTAAAGAAATCAGACAGAAGCTTGAACATCTGGTAGAATTTAATTTACAATAAGGAATAGAATATTTTAGAGGGGAAGCATAGAAACTTATGAGTAAACGGACAGTTTCAATCTTGACATTCATCACCTTGTCAATCATGATAGCCTTATTAGCTGTTTTTATGAAAAGTCAGACAGCTTACAACTTGGCTCAAGAAGAAGCAATCGCTTTAGTGACATATGATTATGCGGTAGAAAAGGTTAATAATTTTTATTGGACCACCATTGATCAAGCAACCTTTGCTCTTGATTTTTTTGACGAGAATAATCAGCAACACTATGCTATTATTGAACGAGAAGGTGGAGACATTCATTACTATTCAGTGAACGAATTATTTACTGAAGAAGAAGCAAAATCCGTGACAGCTAGCCAAATTGAAGAGCCAAAGATTATGCAAGCTCGCTTAGGTCTTTATCAATCGGAACCTGTCTGGGAAATGACTTTAAAGAATGACAACAACACCATCACTTATTTTCTACTCTCTGCCAAGACCGGCAAGTGGATTCAAACCATATCAAACATATAAGTAGGAGGAAAATAAATGGAAACTATCACAATGAACCAAGCGGCATCACACTTAAACCAAAAAGTACAAATTAACGCTTGGTTAACAAACAAACGCTCTTCCGGTAAAATTGCCTTTTTACAACTACGTGACGGCAAGACTTACTTCCAAGGAATCGTCTTAAAAGCTGAAGTGGGAGATGAAGTATTCGATACTGTTAAGAGCTTGGGGCAGGAATCAAGTCTAAAACTAATCGGAACTGTTCAAGCTGACGACCGTTCTGCTTTAGGCTATGAACTTTTAGTTCATTCAGTGGAAGTGATCGGCGAAAGTCATGACTATCCAATTACACCTAAAGAACACGGGACAGACTTTTTAATGGATCACCGTCATTTATGGTTGCGTTCTAGTCGCCAGCATGCCATTATGCAAATTCGTAACGAAATTATCCGTGCAACTTATGAATTCTATAATGACCGTGGCTTCATTAAGATTGACCCACCCGTTCTAACTGGGTCAGCACCGGAAGGAACCACTGAACTGTTCCACACTAAGTATTTTGAAGAAGATGCTTATCTTTCTCAATCTGGTCAATTATATATGGAAGCAGCCGCTATGTCCTTTGGTAAAGTCTTCTCATTCGGACCAACTTTTAGAGCGGAAAAATCTAAAACTCGCCGTCACCTGATTGAGTTCTGGATGATGGAGCCTGAAATGGCCTTTACCGACCACGAACAAAGCTTAAAAGTCCAAGAAGAATATGTGGCTTACTTGGTACGTAATACGATTGACAACTGCAGCATGGCCTTGGAAACACTAGGGCGTGATATTGATGTGCTTGAAAAGTATACTCAAGTTCCTTATCCACGTATTGAATACACTGAGGCCGTTCAATTATTAAAAGATAATGGTTTTGATGATATTGAGTGGGGCGATGATTTCGGTTCACCACACGAGACTTTTATTGCTAACCAACATGAACAACCAGTCTTCATTGTCAACTGGCCACGCTCTATCAAACCTTTCTATATGAAAGTCAACCCTGACAACCCAGAAACCGTTTTATGTGCCGATATGATAGCGCCAGAAGGTTATGGCGAGATTATTGGTGGTTCACAAAGGATCGACGATTATGAGACTTTAGCAGAGAATATTAAGGCCTTTAATTTAGATCCAGCCGTTTATGCCTGGTATCTCGATCTAAGAAAATATGGTAATGTACCCTGTTCTGGTTTTGGTTTAGGTCTTGAAAGAGCTGTTGCTTGGATTTCTGGTATTGAACATATCCGTGAAACATCGCCATTCCCACGTTTGTTAAACCGTCTCTACCCATAAAAAGTAAGGAGTTGGACCAATGGCAAACTCAGTTTATGATTGGATGAAAACGGGTTACACCATGGTACCGAATCTTTTGATTGATCACTTTGGTCAACTAGGCCTTAATTCAAATGAATTTTTATTTATTACTTATCTCTTGAAGCAAATTAATCAGTCCCAATCTGCAGATACTATTATAAACTTATCCAATCAATTTGCTTGGGAGAGTGACCTTCTCTACGAAACACTCAATTCCTTGTTAGATAAGAACTATCTTAATATTGAATTAGTACCAGATGAAGAGGGTAAACAAACGGACCATTATACCTTGCGTCCCTTGTTTGATAAGTTAGATCAATTAGTGGCTGACCAAAAAACAAGTCAGACAGAAGCTCTGTCCAATAAACAAGTTCAAGCTGACCAGAAAGTTAAGGCCGGACAATTGATTCAAGTCTTTGAAGAAGCATTCGGCCGTTCACTTTCAAGTGTAGAATTAGAAACGCTCTACCAATGGATTCAAAAGGATGGTTATCAGCCAGATCTAGTCTATCAAGCACTTAAAGAAGCGTCTATTCGTCAAGTCTTTAATCTAAAGTATATTGACCGCATACTGCTGAATTGGCAAGAACAAAACATTCATACTGTAGATGAGGCTATAGTGGCAAGCAAGCAATACAACCACCGTAATCAAAGTATTCAATCAGAAAAACCCAATCAAACATCCAAATTTAAAATACCCATTTTAAAATGGCATAACAAGGACTAAAGAACCTGCCTAGCTGATCGGTGAGATTTATCGAACAGCTAGGCTTTATTTTGTACAAATAAAAGCTTCATCTTCCTATATAGGGAGGATGAAGCTTTTGAATAGGAGCCTAAATTTCTAAGGTCCGCCAATACTTTCGACAGTATTCAGTTTGTCTTCTGGATCAGATGGATTAGGATCTGGAGCCAGAGTCGTTTCGCTAATTTCTAAGGTAGTTTCTTCACTAGTAGTCGTTTCTTCGACAGATAAATCAAAGGTAATAATTAATTGATCAGAGGCAGAATGGCCATCGACAATGCGTAAGCCCAATTCATAATAGCCAGGAGCAGGTGCTGGAACTTTAAATTCAGTATCTGTTCCTGAATAGACGATTTCACCATTCAGTCTTAACTCAAAGCTAGCTTGAATGGTTAATGGTTCCCACTTGGCTTCAATTTCTTCAGTCTCTTCATTGTACTCCGCATCGAAACCACTTGGTGAAGCTAATACTTTATAAACAGGTGAAATCTGGGTCGGTTGACTACCTTTTACAAAGAGTTCATTTGACCGCATATTGGCAGGTGTTTGGGGACTTGGTTTTTGCAGTGGCTGGGTATATTTTTCAATTTCAGCTACTTCGACCGAGTCTGGTTTTTGCCAATCAGCTATCGGGACTTCTTGCATCAGATATTGAATCATCTGGCTGTAAATCAGCTGTGGGATAAGTGAATCCTGATAGCTCAATTGATTACCAGCCTTATAAGGATCATCATAGCCCACCCAAGTGGCAATGGCATATTGCGGTGTAAAACCAGCATACCAAGCATCGGGTGCAGCAAAACTTTGTGGATCAATACCAATTTCCGTTCTTTGTTGGTCGGAATAGTTGGTTGTTCCGGTCTTACCAGCATGGTAGAGACCATTGACGCCTGCTTTTTCAGCAAAGGTTCCAGGAACACCCTTTAAGATATCCACTAACATATAAGCAGTAGAGTCTTTCATAGCTTGACGACTTTCCGCTTGAAATTCTTGAATGGTTCCTGCTTGAGTAACGACTTTGTTAACGGTATAGGGTTTATGATAGTGACCATAATTAGCAATAGTCGCATAGGCAGCCGATAATTGAATGGGCGTCATTTCACCCCCAATGGCATTGGATTCGACTAATTCGCGTTGGTTATTGTTCTTAATATTTATATCCATCTTTTGTAGGAAGGAATAAGACTTGTCTAAGCCCACTTCTTGTAAGAGTTTCAAGGCCGGGATATTACGTGAACCTACTAAGGCTTCTCTAAGTGTTTGTTTTCCCTTGTAGTCTCTATCATAATTATAAATTTCATCCCCCGAGGTATAAGTGTAAGGTTCATCAACGACCGTTTGGCCAGTTGAATAATTGAGGTATTCAATCGCTGGTCCATAATCGGCTAACGGTTTCATAGTGGAACCGATACTGCGGTTAAGGGTGGCTGTGCGGTTAAGTCCCATAGCTACTTCTTGGTTACGTCCACCGGATAGGGCGGTGAGCTGTCCATTATCGACATTGATGATAGAAACAGCTGTTTGCATTTCATCATTAGGGAAGAGATTGCCATTAGCATCTTGAACCGTTTGATAGAGATATTTTTGAGCGTCTATATCGAGATTGGTGTAAATTTCTAGACCATCCGTATAGACATTTAAGTTCATTTTATCTTGAACTTCTTGAGCGACGACATCGATATAGGCATCGACTATTAAGTCCATTTCACTAAGGGTGTCATCATTTAAAGGAGACAGCATGGAAGCCACTGGAATAGCCACAGCTTCATCATATTGAGCTTGACTAATCATTTGACGTTTGAGCATGACCTGTAAGACGGTATCCCGACGCTCTTGGGCGACTTCAGGATAAAGATAGGGATCATACTGCGTAGGGGCTTGCGGTAATCCAGCCAAAAGAGCAGCTTCTGCTAGAGTCAGATCTTTTAAGTCTTTATCAAAGAAAGACCGAGCAGCTGTTTTAGCCCCATAAACATTGTTAGAATAAAACAATTTATTGAGATAGAGAGAGAGGATTTCTTCTTTGGAATATTCTTGCTCCAACTTCAAGGACAACCAAGCTTCTTGGGCCTTTCTTTCTAAGGTTTGATCTTCAAATTTAGTGGAAAAAACCGATAATTTGACCAACTGTTGAGTAATGGTAGAACCACCTTGGCGAATGTCACCCGCTCTAAGGTTGGCTATGGCCGCCCCTACAATTCGGATAGGGTCAACTCCTTTGTGTTCCATAAAGCGCGCATCTTCAATGGCTAAGACCGCTTGTTTTAAGACTTCAGGGACTTGATCGGCTGTCATTAGATCGCGGTTCTTACCACCTAGGGTTTTGACCAAATTACCTCTATTATCAAAGACTTTAGAAGAGACTTGACCAGTTAAATCGTCTTGGTCAATCTCAGGGGCTGACATGGCATAATAAGTAAAGAGACCAGCACCAGCTATTAAAGTAAGTAGACCTAAAGACAGGCCTATTATGACAATGCGCTTGAACCAGGTCATGAAATTTGTTTTTGATCTCTTAGGGGGATGTTGTTGATGATATTTTTTTCTTTCTACGCGACTTCCTGTCACCATATTTATTCCTCGTTTCTATTAGAGACTTTTTATTTGACTTCTTCTAAGTAGGCATCCAAGGCACTTAAATAATCGACTGAAATAGGAAATTTGCCTTGGGGACAAGCATAAGCATGGGCTTGAATAAAACTATAAGGGATGCTTTGCTTTTGGTTTTTTTGCAAGAAATTTTCTAGCAGGGGATAGGGAATCAGATAGATTGCATCGTGTACCCTAAAGTAGATCAACAAAAAGACGATGCCTCCTTGCTGGAAGCAAAGCTTCATATGTTCGATTTGATGGTCATGTAAATTGGATAAAGGGAAAGAGGTCTTGTTACGCGTTTCCTTAGTCTCAAAGTCAATATACCTGCCCAGATAGACACCATTATAGTCAGTGGTAGAGGCCTGACGAAAATAGGCTTCAGTAATACGGGCGGCTGATCGTTTGGGGTAATCGACTTTGACAATCTGCACTGGTGTTGGCTTTTTATGAATGACCGCCAGTTGCCGGTTTAAATAATAAGCATTACTCTGATTGATCATTTCTTCAAAGGACATCCCTCGACTACCGTATTGTGTTTTTTGTTTTGATGTTATTTCTTTCCTTTTAAATTTAAAACGCGGACCTTGTCCTGCAGGATAATTAAACATGGACTCACTCCTCAATAAGTCTTATTATAGCGAATTTTTAGTCAGATACCTAGTTTCAATTCAGACTTATTCTAAGACCTAGTCTAACAACAAAAAATGAATTTTATTAGACTTTATTGGTAATATTGATTTGGTGTTTACAAAAGCAGGGAATTTCGTTAAAATGTATGGGTATGTAAATTATATACTAGTCTTGGAGGAAGAATAATTATGACAACTAAATTTGAAAAAAGCTCTATCAATGAAGGAGTTTTAACATTTGAAATTCCAGTAGAAGATATCAACAAAGGCTTAGATAAAGCTTACAATAAAGTACGTAAAAATATCTCTGTACCTGGATTTCGTAAAGGGAAAGTACCACGTCAAATCTTCAACAATGTTTATGGTGAAGCTTCATTATATGAAGAAGTATTAAACCAATTAATCCCAGGCGCCTATCAACAAGCTGTGGAAGAAGCAGAGATTGAAGCGGTTACTCAACCTGAAATTGATATTGAATCAATGGAAAAAGGGAAGCCATGGGTTATTACTGCCAAAGTTACCTTAAAACCAGAAGTTAAATTAGGTGAATACAAGGGCTTAACAGTAGAAAAACAAGACCGCCAGGTAAGCGATGAAGATGTAGAAAAGCACTTAGAAGAAAAGCGTCAACAATTAGCAGAATTAGTTGTTAAAGAAGATGCAGCGGTTGAAGGCGATACTGTCGTAATCGACTATGAAGGTTTCCGCGACGGGGAACCATTCGAAGGGGGTAAAGGTGAAAACCATTCCTTAGAATTAGGTTCCAATTCATTCATTCCTGGCTTTGAAGATCAACTAGTAGGTGCTAAACCTGGTGATGATGTAGAAGTTAAAGTTACTTTTCCTGAAGAATACCATGCGGAGGAACTGGCTGGTCAAGACGCTATGTTCAAAGTGCGTGTTCACGAAGTAAAAGCAAAAGAATTACCAGAATTCGATGATGAATTTGCTAAAGATGCAGATGACGAAGTAGAAAGCTTGGACGAATTGCGTAATAAAGTACGTGTTCAATTAGAAGAAGAAAAAGAAAAGCAAGCTAAAGAGGTCATTGAAGATTTAGCATTACGTCAAGCGGTTGAAAATGCTGAAATCGTCGAAATGCCTGAAGCAATGGTTCACGAAGAAATCCACCGTCAAATGGATCACTTCTTAAACAACTTGAAGCGTCAAGGAATTAACGAAGATCTCTATTACCAAATTTCTGGTAGCACTCGTGAAGATCTCCATGAACAGTTTGCAGAAGAAGCAGACCTAAGAACTAAAACGAACTTAGTCTTAGAAGCAATCGTTGCAAAAGAAAAGATTGATGTCAATGAAGAAGAAGTTAATAAGGAAATTGAATTATTAGCCAGTCAATACGGAATGCCAACTGATCAAGTGAAACAATATGTGACTGAAGATATGTTGAAGTCTGATATTCGCTTGAAGAAAGCCATGAGCTTAATTGTTGACTCTGTTGAAGAAAAATAGGATACTAAAATAGAAGAAATAACAAAAGAGGGATCGCAACAGTCTGATTTTAAAGTGACTTTTGCATCCCTTTTTAGTCTTATTTAAGTAAGTAAGACCAAAAAGGAGGAAACATGGGAAAGACTACAAATATCAATGATTATTACTGCTCGTTTTGTGGTAAATCACAAGATGAAGTCGATAAGATTATTGCTGGACCAGATGTTTTCATCTGTAACGAATGTGTTGATTTATGCCAATCAATCATTCAAGAAGAGATGCGCTTTGAAAAAGAGCAAGAACCAGTTAAAGTGTTAAAACCGCAAGAGATTGTTGATCAACTAAACCAATATGTGATTGGCCAAGATCAAGCTAAGAAATCTTTAGCCGTGGCAGTTTATAATCATTATAAGCGCATCAACTTTAAAGCCGTTGATGACGATGATGTCGAATTGCAAAAGTCTAATATCTGTATTATCGGTCCGACCGGTTCGGGTAAAACCTACTTAGCCCAGAGCTTGGCTCGCATTATAAATGTTCCTTTTGCCATAGCGGACGCTACCACCCTAACCGAAGCAGGCTATGTGGGGGAAGACGTTGAAAATATCTTACTGAAATTAGTACAAGCTGCTGATTATGATATTGAACGTGCTCAAAAAGGGATTATTTATGTGGATGAAATCGATAAGATTGCACGAAAATCTGAAAACACCTCGATTACCCGTGATGTTTCAGGTGAAGGTGTCCAACAAGCTCTACTTAAAATTTTAGAAGGAACGGTAGCCAATATCCCACCTAAGGGAGGGCGTAAGCACCCTAACCAAGATTATATTCAAATCGACACCTCGCAAATTCTCTTTATTGTAGGTGGAGCCTTTGCTGGCATTGAAACTACGATTAAAGAACGTTTAGGCTCTAAAGTAATTGGTTTTGGTACGGATACTCACCGACAACATAGTGATGAGAATATCATGCAATTAGCCAGTTCAGAAGACTTGCTTAAATTCGGCTTAATTCCCGAATTCATTGGACGATTGCCCATCTTAACGGTCTTGGATCAATTATCACAAGAAGATTTAGTCAGTATCTTAACCCAACCTAAGAACGCTTTGGTTAAACAATACCAACGTCTTTTAGAAATGGAAGATGTCAAACTAGAGTTTGAAGAAGCGGCCCTGGAAGAAATTGCTCACCAGGCTATTATTCGCGACACTGGAGCGCGTGGTTTAAGGTCAATCTTAGAAAACACTATGTTAGATATTATGTTTGAAGTACCACAAAGAGAAGATGTTTCACGCATCAAGGTCACAAAAGACACGGTATTGGGCAAAAGTCGCGCCACTTATTATAATAAGAGTAATCGCAAGATAAGCAAATAAAAAATGGGGTAGACGAATGCACATTAAAGAAGCAAAATTTGTAATTTCAGCTGTTCAAGAGTCCCAAGCGCCACAAGATGAAGTGCCTGAGATTGCCCTTGCCGGGCGGTCAAATGTTGGCAAATCCAGTTTTATTAACAAGGTCCTCCAACGTAATAAGTTGGCCCGGACCTCTGGACAGCCTGGTAAGACCCAAACTTTAAACTTTTATTCGGTAAACGACGCTGCTTTTCGTGTCGTGGATGTGCCCGGTTATGGATACGCTCGGGTCTCCAAGCTAAATCGTAAAAATTGGGCCAAGATGAATTTGAATTTTCTACGGCAAAGAAGAAATCTTCGTTTATTAATCCTCTTGATGGATATTCGTCACGAGCCCACTCAATTAGACAAAGCAATGTATCAATTTGCCGAAGAATTAGACATTCCTTTTGCCATTTGTTTGACCAAGGCGGACAAAATCAAAAAAAGCCAATGGAATAAACATTTATCCCTCTATAAGAAAAGTTTAAATTTACCAACAACCGATGCGCTTTTCACTTTTTCATCGGTAACCGGAGAAGGTCGCGAAGATATTTTAGACTTGTTTGAAAGTTTATTAATGGATGAATAGGAGTCAATAAAGTGAAAAAGCTATGTTCTACTTATACCAAGAAGGAATTTTCTTGGATTCTACAAGACTGGGCCAATTCTGCCTATTCTTTAATGATCACCACCGCTTTATTCCCTATATTTTATAAGAGTATTGCCACCAATGCGGGGGTCTCTGATGCTAATTCAACAGCCTATCTTGGTTATACCAATGCTATCGGGACGATCGCTGTCGCTATGATGGCTCCTTTTTTAGGGACTTTAGCAGATTTTCCTGGTTACCGTAAAAAATTATTTACCACTGCTACGCTCTTAGGTGTTTTCTCAGTGCTATCGATGATTTTGATTGGTCAAGTTTCTTGGCAGTGGCTATTGGTACTTTATGGCTTTTCAGCTGTCGGTTTTTCGACTGCTAATATTTTTTATGATGCTTCCTTGATGGATGTCACCAGTCGCGACCGTTTGGACTTAGTGTCCTCAGCCGGTTTTGGTTTTGGTTATATCGGAAGTGTGATTCCTTTCTTAATTTTTATGCTTTTACAATTTTCAGGTGGGTTAAAAGAGGGTGTAGTGGTTAATATCGGTTTTCTTTTAACGGCTGTTTGGTGGTTTGTTTTTACCATTCCTTATTGGAAAAATGTCGACCAGGTCTATATGGACCAACCAAAGCAGCCCCATATTATCGCTTCAACTTTAGCTTCTCTCAAAGAAACTCTAACGGAACTAACCAAAGACAAGGTGATTGTTTATTTCTTAATCGGCTATTTCTTCTACATAGACGGGGTAGGAACGATTATCAAAATGGCTACCTCCATCGGAAGTGACCAGGGCTTAACAGCTACTCAGTTAATATTGATGTTGTTAGTGGTTCAAATCGTTGCCTTTCCGTGCTCGATTATTTATGGCATCTTAGCCAAACGCTGGGGAAGGCGCACTATGCTTTTTACAGGTATTGGGACCTACATTCTAATTTGTTTAATGGCCCTATCCTTATCCTCTTTTGTGGATTTTATGATCATCGCTATCTTAGTAGGTTCAGCTCAAGGTGGGATTCAATCTCTTAGTCGTTCTTATTTTGGTTCTATTATTCCACTGGAGAAAAATAACCAGCTTTTTGGTATTTATAATATTTTCGGTAAATTTTCATCAGTTTTAGGTACCACCATTCTGGGAATTATTACCCAACTAACGGGCGATTCGCTCAAAGGCTTGTTTGTAATTGTGATTCAATTTATGATGGGTGCCTTCCTACTGTGGAAAGCTAAAAAGCCAATTACTAAAGCTGTTTAAAACAAGCTTGAAATTTTATTAGAGGAGGCAGGCCATGGCCTATATACCGAATGAGGTGATTGATGCTATCAGGCAGTCGGTTAAAATCGAAGACGTTGTCAGTCAATATGTGCAACTGACTAAAAGGGGTCCAGGCTACTCTGCCTCTTGCCCTTTTCATGAAGACAATAACCCATCCTTTTCCATTCATACCGAAAAGCAAATCTTCAAATGCTTCTCTTGTGGTAGAGCGGGCAATGTCTTTGGTTTTATCCAGGAAATTGAATCGCTACCCTTTAAACAAGCGGTTATTAAGGTGGCAGAGTTTGCAGACTACCCTTTGGATTCAAGTTTATTAGCTGAAGATGATTATAGTCCAATTCCTCATCAAGATAAACAATTGTATGCGATCTATGAAAAAGCTAGTCAATTCTATCATTACTTTTTAACTGCTACAGAAAATGGTAATCAAGCTTATGCTTATTTAAGCGATCGTGGCTTAAAGAAGGAAACGATTGACGCCTTTGCTTTAGGGTTAGCGCCTGATAATTCTGAGCTCTTATGGACTTATTTAAAGGATCAGTCTTTCACTGAAGAAGAATTACTGACTTCGGGTATTTTTTACCAAGCTGAAAATAGTCTAGCCATTATCGACCGCTTTCGTGGACGGATTATCTTCCCTTTGAGATCGAATCAAGGAAAGGTTTTAGCCTTTTCTGGACGCCTCTATCAAGCAGGGGACTCTCGCAAGAGTAAGTATGTTAACTCGCCTGAAACCACTATTTTTCATAAGAGTCAGCTGGTTTATAATCTTGATTTGGCACGACCAGCCATTCGCAAGTTAAAACAAATTATAGTTTGTGAAGGTTTTATGGATGTGATTGCACTTTACGAAGCAGGATTCGAACAGGCGGTAGCTACCATGGGGACTAGCTTGACCCATGATCACTTGTCTTATTTGACCAAATTAGCCAATGAAATTCTCTTTGTATTTGATGGCGATGAAGCAGGGCAAAAAGCTACAGCTAAAGCCTTTGAATTGGGAAAAGATTTTCCCAAAGCCCAATTTAAATCAATCCTTTTACCTAGAGGGATGGACCCTGATGAGTGGTTGAAAGCCAGGGGAAAAGAATCCTTCCAAACACTTTTAAACCAAGCACAAACTTCCTTTAATTTTTTCAAAAATTATCACAAGCAATTCTTTCAAATGGATGATAAAGCTGCTGTGGCGGAATATATCGACCGTTTATTAGTTGATTTAAACAAAATCCAATCACCCGTCGAGAAACAATTGTATCTGGTGGAACTTGCTGAAGAATTTCAAATAGCAGAAAGCTTCTTGCAAGAGCGAATGTTGCGCTTGAGTGGAGGTCAAAGAAAGACTGGTAAAAAGCAACCAGCTATCAACCATCATCAACCACCTCCGCAATTACAAAGTGATCAGCAGGCCTTAAAAGTAGATTCTTTTAAAGCCTTTCAAAGTGAAAAATTATGGTTAGGCTTTTTAATGTACTATCAAGAGGCTTGGAATTATTTAGAAAAATTAAATGAGCTGCCATTTCTCTACCATGACTTTTCACAAAAGGCCTTTCTAGCCTTGACGGATTACTATTATCAAGGCAACAAATTGCCTTTAACAGGAATAGTTGGTAATATTGAAGAGGTTCAAGTCAATAGTCTTTTAACGAATGTAATGTGGGATTTTGAACCGATTGGTTATCAAGATCAAGCGATGACCGACTGTTTAAATACTATCCAAATCGCCTTTTTAGAACAAGAAATAGAAGAATTAAAGACCCAATTTAAACAATATCACCAACAGCAAGAAGCCAATAAGGCAACTGAGGTGATTAATCGCTTAATGGTGTTGCAAAGAAAATTAAAGACAAAAGAATAGGGGGCTTACTTTATGGCAAAAGAAAAGAAAGACAATAAAGCAAGTAAAAATGAATTAAAGCTGACTTTAGACCAGGCCACTGAAAAGCTGATAAAAGAAAAGAAAATTCTCGGTCAAGTTCACTATGATGACTTGAGCAATCAATTAGCCATTCCATATAAATTAGATGCCAATGGTATTGATAAGCTCATTCAAAAGGTGGAAGACCAAGGGATTGCGGTAGTAGGTGATGATGGTGGACCAACCAAGCAACAAATGGTTAGAGCAGAAGACGTTAAACCAGAAGAAGTCCTAACAGCCGCCCAAAAAGCAGCCGCTTCAAAAATAAAGGTAGCAGATCCTGTTCGTATGTATTTAAAAGAAATTGGTCGTGTCGATCTATTAAATGCAGATGAAGAGGTCGAATTGGCCAAGCGTATCTTAGAAGGCGATGAATTAGCTAAGCAAGAATTGGCTGAAGCCAACCTTCGTTTAGTAGTATCGATTGCTAAGCGTTATGTGGGTCGTGGTATGTCCTTCTTAGACCTCATTCAAGAAGGGAATATGGGCTTGATGAAGGCGGTTGAAAAGTTTGACCATACTAAAGGGTTCAAATTCTCAACTTACGCTACTTGGTGGATTCGTCAAGCCATCACACGAGCCATTGCCGACCAGGCGCGAACCATTCGTATCCCGGTTCATATGGTGGAAACCATCAACAAATTAGTAAGAGTCCAAAGACAATTGTTACAAGACCTGGGTAGAGAACCGACGCCTGAAGAAATCGGAGCAGAAATGGATTTACCGACTGAAAAAGTACGTGATATCTTAAAAATTGCTCAAGAACCGGTCTCCTTGGAAACCCCCATTGGTGAAGAGGACGATTCGCACTTAGGTGATTTTATTGAAGACGAAGGCGCCTTAAGTCCAGAAGATCATACGGCTTCAGCCCTCTTAAGGGAACAGTTAGAGGATGTGTTGGATACCTTAACTGACCGTGAAGAAAATGTTCTACGCTTACGCTTCGGCTTGGATGATGGCAATATTCGCACCCTTGAACAAGTCGGTAAGGTTTTTGGTGTAACGCGTGAGCGTATTCGTCAAATCGAAGCTAAAGCTTTGAGAAAATTACGCCATCCTAGTCGGTCTAAACAATTAAAAGACTTTATCGAATAGAATAAGACAAGAAAAACTCCTTCATACGCTTAAATGAGCGGAAGGAGTTTTTCGTGTTTAAGCCTTTACTTGCGAAAGCGCTTTAATCGTTTTATACTTAAGGTAGGCAAAAGGGGGAAGATTAATGGAAAGTTATTTATTAAAGAACGGTGTCAAGATTCCTAAAATTGGTTTTGGTACTTGGAAGTTAAAAGAAGGTGAAGAAGCCTATCAAAGTGTCCTTCATGCCTTAAAGGTAGGCTATCGTCACATTGATACTGCTCAAGTCTATGGCAATGAAGCCAGTGTCGGTCGAGCCATTAAAGATTCAGGTATTCCACGTGAAGAGATCTTTCTAACTACTAAAATTTGGAATGACAAGCATTCCTACAGTCTAGCCAAGCAAGCGGTGGAAGAATCCATGCAAAAGTTGCAAGTAGATTATTTAGACCTTTTGTTAATTCACTGGCCTAATCCCGTTCACTTACGCAAGGACAAGGCATGGATGCAAGCTAATCAAGAAGTTTGGCAGTTGATGGAAGAATTATATCAAGATGGAAAACTAAAAGCCATTGGGGTGTCCAATTTCATGGTTCATCACTTAGCTGCTTTACTAGCCTCTGTCAAGATAAAGCCCATGGTTAACCAAGTCTTACTCGCTCCGGGAACTACGCAAGAGAATTTAGTTAATTTTTGCCAACAACATGATATGGTTCTAGAAGCCTATAGTCCGCTAGGAAGTGGTAGTCTTTTTGAGCAAGTGCCAGTCGAAGAAATAGCAAAAAAACATAAGAAAAGTGTTGCGCAAGTTGCCCTAAGATGGTCGCTTGATAAAGGCTTTCTGCCCTTACCCAAATCAAAAACACCGGCTAATATTGAATCGAACCTAGACATTTTTGATTTTGAGCTAGAAGCAGAAGACCGCAAAAAGTTGGATCAATTAGAGGGGGTGAAAACACAAAGCGACCCTGATCAAGTTGACTTTTAAAAAAGGAACTTTAAACAGATGACCCGGAAGCTTTAATAGCTTTCCGGCTTTTTTTATGATTGAGTGCGTCTAGCTGAATAATAAAAATTTATTAAATATTTACTTAAGTAAGCTATATATTATCGACAAATTGGTTTATAATAAGCGCATAATAGTGACTTTAAGAATGGAAGGAAGGATCAATTGACTTATCAATTATTATTATTTGATTTAGATAACACCTTATTTAATTTTAATCAAGCCCAAGACCAAGCCTTACTTGAATTCTTAAGCCAAGAAGGGGTTCCCCAGCACGATATTCCTCGTTTTATTGACTACTATGTTTTGCTCAATCATTCTTTATGGGACAAGTTAGAGTTAGGGTTAATTGATCGGCAAACATTAATTTCTAGTCGTTTTGCCTTATTATTTGATCACTTTGGTCATCAGCGGGATGGGGTAGAATTGGCTCAAGCCTATCAAAAGTGTATAGGCAGACAAGCCCAGCTAATTGAAGGTGCAAGAAGCTTCCTCGAAGCTTGTCTTAAGGAGGGGAAGCGTCTGTTTGCCATTTCCAACGGTATTTCTGCTATTCAAAGGGCGCGCTTAGAACATGCAAAGTTGAATCCTTATTTTGAAGCAATTTTTATTTCAGAAGAGATTGGTCATGTGAAGCCTTCTAAAGGCTTTTTCGATTATGTCGCTGAAAATATAAGAGAATTCAATTCTAAAAGGACACTCGTTATTGGCGACTCCTTGAGTGCTGATATTCAAGGCGCCTTAAACGCAGGGCTTGATTGTGTTTGGTTTAATCATTTGAATGAAAACAAACAGTCCCACTTACCGGCCAATTATGTGGTCGATAACTATAATGATTTAGCCAAAATCATCTACAGATAAAAAATAGGTAGTCTCAAAAATGCTTTTCTAGTATATAATAGACTTATGAAAGGGAGTATCGGATGAATATCGAAAGACTATCTCAACGACTGGAAAAAGTTGCGCAATATATCGTTCAATATGGTCAAGCGCCGATTCGGTTGGCAGATATCGGTAGTGATCACGCTTATTTACCATGTAATTTACTTAAAAACAAACAGATAGAATTTGCAGTGGCAGGTGAGGTAGTGGAAGGACCTTATTTATCGGCTGTGAAACAAGTCAATGAAAGTCAATTGCAAGATAAAATCATCGTCCGTCTTGGCGATGGCTTTGCGGCAGTTGAAGCCAGTGATGCCATTAATACAGCAGCTATCTGTGGTATGGGAGGTGGTTTGATTGTCTCCATCTTAGAAGCAGGTTATCATGCGGGAAAATTACCAAAACTCTTAGTCTTACAAGCTAACACAGCAGTTGCCAAAGTCAGAGCCTGGTTACAAGATCATTATTACCATATTCTTAACGAATGCTTTATTGATGAAAAGGGGCAATTTTATGAAGTAATGGTTGCTCAAAAGCAAGCAGAAAAAGCAATTTACACTGATAAAGAAATCATGTTTGGTCCCATACATTTGACTCAAAGGGGGCCAATCTTTGAAGATTACTGGCATAATGAATTAAACCACCACCATTTTATTCTTAATCAGTTGTTTCATGGAGTAGAATATGAGCAAATGGCCCAAGACCGCAAAAATAAGGTAGACATTATTCAAGCCGAAATAGATAAAATAGAGGAGGTGGTAGACTATGACAAAGCTCTTTTTTAAAGAGTTAATGGCTTATCTCGATCAAAAATATCCTGCGGCTTATGCTGAAGAGTGGGATAAGGTCGGCTTACACTTTGGCCATCCTGAACAAGCGATTAAAAAGGTGATGGTCGCTTTGGATATGCGACCACAAGTGGTTGAAGAGGCTATTGAAGAAGATGTAGATAGCTTGATTTTACACCATCCGCCCCTCTTCAAAGCAATCGAGCGTTTCGACCAGTCTAAGCCCCAGATAAAAATGTATCAAAGAGCCATTCAAGCAGGTATCAATGTCTTTGCCATGCACACCAATTATGACGCCGCCCCTGGTGGCATGAATGATATTTTGGCTCAAGCTATGAAGTTAACTGATATTAAACCCTTAATCGATCTAGAAGAAGGACAGGTAGCGATTGGCCGGATAGGCAACTTGCCTCGAGCTCTAACGCGCCATGAACTCTTTGCCTATGTCAAGCAAGTCTTCAAACGACCTGCTTTAACAGTGATTGAAAAAGTCCCGCAAGCCACTTATCAACGAGTTGCTATTGTAGGCGGAGCCGGAGCCAGCTTTATGGACCAGGTCGAAAAGGTCCAAGCCGATGTCTTTATTACCGGAGATATCAGCTTCCACACAGGGCATGATCTATATGAAAAGCCCTTTATGACTATTGATGCCAGTCATTATATTGAGCATTTATTTATTGAGGTCGAAGTGGCCAGAATAAAAGAAGCTATCGAACAAAAGGGTTGGGATCTTGAAGTGATTGCTTCCACAGTTTCCACTGATCCCTTTACTTATGAATAAAAAGGAGAATGATTATGGACTTATTTGAAAAAACTAAAGAACGTTTAATTCGTTACGCTAAGATTAATACTCGCTCGGATGAGAATTCAACCACCATTCCATCGACTGACATTCAATTTGACCTCTTAAATCTTTTGGTCGATGAATTAAAAGCAATCGGTATGGAAGAAGTGGTGTTAAATCCTGAAAATGCCTTTGTCACAGCTACTTTACCGGCTAATACTGATAAAGAAGTAGCCAGCATTGGTTTTATTGCTCACGTAGATACAGCCGACTTTAATTCTGAAAATGTGCAGCCACAAGTCTTTGAAAACTACGACGGTAAAGATCTGCACTTGAGTGAAGATTGGGTAATGAGGGTCAGTGAATTTCCTAACCTACCACCTTATAAAGGTCAAACCCTCATTACCACTGATGGAACTACTCTGTTAGGGGCTGATGATAAGTCCGGTATTGCTGAGATTGTGACCGCTATGGAGTACTTAATCCAACATCCAGAAATCAAACACGGTAAAATCCGTGTAGCCTTTGGTCCGGATGAAGAAATTGGACGTGGAGCAGATCACTTTGATGCAGAAGGTTTTGCGACAGACTTTGCTTATACCATGGATGGCGGACCGGTTGGCGAGTTAGAATATGAATCCTTTAACGCGGCTCAAGCAGTATTGAAAATTCGTGGTAAAAATATACACCCAGGAACTGCTAAAGGCAAAATGATTAATGCCACAACCATTATGAATCTCTTCATGTCTGATCTTCCACAAGCAGAAGTACCAGAGCAAACTTCTGGCCGCGAAGGTTTCTATCATGTCTTAAGTGTAGAAGGGACGGTCGATGAAGCAGAATTAGTGCTAATTATTCGTGACTTCAACCGTGATCTTTTTGAAAAGCGTAAAGCCAAGGTGGAAGAAATCGTTGCTAACATCAACAAAGAATATGCTGAACCACCTATCACATTGGAAATGAAAGACCAATATTACAACATGGCTGAAATCATTGAAAAGGATATGACACCGGTTGACCTAGCCCAAGCAGCCATGGAAGCTTTAGATATTCCTGTTAACATTGTGCCTATCCGTGGTGGAACCGACGGTTCGAAGATTTCCTTCATGGGGATTCCAACCCCAAATATCTTTGCCGGTGGCGAAAACATGCACGGACGCTTTGAATTCGTGGCAGTTGAATCCATGGTTAAGGCGACAGAAGTAATTATCAAAATTGCGGAATTAAATGCCCAATAAGCAAAAGTTAAATAATAATTACAGGCTGGAGCAGGGATCCAGCCTGTTCTTCTACCTAAAGGAGGAGATAGCGTGACGATTCAATTTGTTACCGGCGACTTGAGTCAAAATAAAAAAAGCCTTCTTATTCAAGCCATCATGGACCAATTGAAAGAAACACCTGACTTAAAAGTCTATTATATCGTGCCAGAACACTTGAAATTTGAAATGGAAAAGTTTGTCTTAGAAGAAATCCGTGACCATCAAGTGGACCAAGCCAGCTCTATTTTTAATTTGCAGGTGGCTTCTTTTTCACGCTTAAACTGGTTCTTGATGAAAGATCAAAAGCCCAGTCATGAGATTAGTGACTTAGGTCTGTCGATGATTGTACGGCAAGTCTTAAGCCAATACCGGAAAAACTTAGTGGTTTACCAAAAGCAGGCTCACTATCAAGGTTTTATCGAAGACTTAGTCGTTCTTTTTAAAGAATTTATCGAAGGCAATATTCAAGTGGAAGATTTACAAGTTGAGCCAGCGCAAGATTTTACTTGGATGGATTTGGAAATAGAAAAGCAAAAAGAATTACAAATGCTTTATCAAGCCTTTCTAAAGGCACTGAGTGATTTTCGGATTGATAATTTTGCCAAGCAGGAAGACTTGATGGACTATATCAACCATCAAAATTTAAATAAGTATCTCTTTGTAATGGACCACTACTATTACTTTAATAGCCAGGAAATGCAATTACTTTTAAGTTTGGCTAAGCATGCTTGTAAAGTTAAGATTGTCTTGCCCATCAAGAGCGCTGAATTAAGGGCTAATCAAGCCTTGATGACTACCGCCTTACCTTATGCAACCTACTACCGCATTCGCAGTTTAGCTCAGCAGATGGGACTAGCGATTGAACCCGATTGGGAAATTAAAGACCAGGCTTTTAACTACCAAGATTCGATTTTGAGCTTAGCGCAAGCCTTTAAAGCCCAACAAGACTTACTGCCATCAGCTACCCACCAAAGAGCTGATAGGGACTTTAACAGCCACCGCTTTTTACAATTTGATTCCATCCAGAGTGAATTACGGTATGTCTCCAACCGCATTCATTATCTGGTTACAAAAAAAGGCTACCGTTATAAAGACATTCAAGTCTACACCCGAGATTTAGAAGCCTATCAATCCATGATTGCTCCGATTCTAGCGGCCAATCAAATTCCTTATTTCTTTGACCATGCTAAGGCTATGACTGACCATCCACTTTTTACCCTTATCCAACATCTCATTCGCCTGGACCGCTATAACTGGCGACTGATTGATATTTTAGAAGTTTTAAAATCTCCTTTGGTAAGGCTGGGGCAGTTTCATTCGGCTTTTGCTGAATTAGCTGACCAAGACTTAGAGCGCTTGGTCTATTCCTTTGAGAATTATTTAATAGCCTATCAGTATGAGGGTTATCGCTTTGCTAACCTATCCTATGACTGGCTCTTTATGACGGAAGATGTTTTTTTTCATTCAGCTGAAGGACAGGTCTATGATTTTACACTGGCTGAGGCCTTTAGCTGGATTAGGACCTATCTGGTTGAACACTTTGGATTTAATAAAAAAGCCCTAAAAAGCAGCAAAGGCCAGAATGGATTAGCCGCTAGCTTCTATCAAAAATTAGAAGCAATCGGCATCAGGCAAGCTCTTATGGATTTAAGGGACCGAGCACTTCAAAAGGGTCAGATTGAACAATCGCGCCAAGATGAACAAGTTTGGCAGGTATTGGTCAATAGTCTCGATGAATACCACCAAATCTATGGGCAAGCAGATTTAGACCTAGCCACCTTCTTTGAAATCCTAGAAGCTGGTCTTTCAGCAGCGACCTATCATATCATTCCACCTACTTTGGACCAAGTGATGATTTCAAATATTGTGTCCCCTCAAGTTCAACCTTGTAAAATTGCCTTTGTGATTGGTATGGATCAAAAAGCCTTGCCAGCTAAACAGGCTAGGGATAGTTTGTTGACCCCCAGTCATCGCCAAGCTATCAATCAAGAACTTTTAGCCCATCAATATTTATCCGATCAGGAACATCAAGGGTATCAAATGGAATACTTATTAGCTTATCAAGTCTTACTGTTAGCGACGGATCAATTGATTATTTCCTATGCCATTCATCAAGGCGACCAAGTCCGTAACTTTTCACCATGGTTGCAACAAGCGGCAGACATCGCCAATCTTAAACTGATTCACCAAGCTGACTATAGTAGGGATCTAACTTTAGAAACGCCTTTAAGACTAGCCGATTTTGGACGGTATGCCAGTAACAAGGCCCCTATTTTATATCAAATTCATCAAGACTTTGTGCAGGGTAAAAGCCCTCAGCCCGCTTTCTTAGAATTATTGAAGTTGATGGTAGATTATGAAAGGCAAAACAAAGCAAGCCTTAAAGCAAGTGGCATCGTCGACTTAATTATTCAAACCTTTTATTTTAATGACCTACCGGATAAGATTGATAGCGATTTAGCCTTAGCACTCTTCGGTCGCAACTTATCACTATCGGTGTCTCGGATTGAACAATTTTTTGCTGACCCTTATTCCCACTTTTTACGCTATGGATTACGATTGAAGGAAAGAGAACGTTTTGAACTGGATGCTGCGCTTTCAGGTGACTACTTCCACCAGGCCTTAGACCAGTTCAATCAATTGGTACAAGCCCAAGGGAAATCTTTAGCTGACTTGTCAGAAGAAGAAGTTAAGGACTTATTAGGTGGAGTGATTGACGCTTTAAACCAAGATCCTAATTACCAAGTGCTCAGCAAACATCCGCGGATGCAGGCGATTCATCATCTATTAAATCAACGCCTGTTTTATTTTGTTCAATTAATGCAAGAACAAAACAATTTGACTCATTACCAACCCTTAGCCTCAGAATTAGTCTTTGGCACAGGGGGCAATAGTCAAGTGGCTGGCTTTGAATACCCATTGGCTGCGGGAGGATTGCTAAGCATAAGAGGGAAGATCGACCGTTTAGATCGTATTCAAAAAGGTCAGCAGAAACTGTTACAAGTGGTCGATTATAAGTCAGGTAAAAAAGACTTTGACTTAGTGGATGCTTATTATGGCTTAGACTTACAATTATTAACTTATTTAGCAGTAGCTTTGAAAAATTATCCTGATTACCAGCCTCTGGGTGCTTTTTACCAGCATCTTTTACCAAGTTTTTATAAAGCGGACAAACATTATGCCCAAGGAGAAGTTGATCAACAGACTAAGACGCTTTTAAGTCAACGAACATTGAGAGGGTTTGTAACCATTGAGGCGGATGACTTACAAATAGTTGAATCCTTTGATCACCAAGCTAGTAAAAGTCGCATTTATCCGGTGACTTATACCAAGACGGGCTATCATGCTAGAAGTCCTTTCTTTACTAAAGAAGAAGTCGATTTACTCTTAGATTATACGCATTATCAATTCCAACAAGCAGCTGAGGCTATTCAAAGTGGTGATATTGCCTTAGCTCCTTTTTACGAAAATCCTTATACCCTCTCCTTAAATGCTCAATACCGAGTGATTACAGGCTTTGATGGAACACAATCCTTCCACCGTTACCGCCATAAACAAGTCAATAAAAAAGAAGTTTTGGCTCATATGAAGGAAAAATTACTTAACAATGCAGCAAGCGAAGGAGGCGATCATCATAGAAACCCTACCGATTAAACCGGATAATAGTAAATTTAACAACGAACAATGGCAGGCTATTCATCAAAGGGGAAATAATATCTTAGTCGCTGCGTCAGCGGGTTCAGGTAAGACCACGGTCTTAATCGAACGGATTATGAATCATCTACTGACACGTTATGCCGAATTGAAAGAAGTCTTAGTCGTGACCTTTACTGAGTCTGCGGCCAATGAGATGAAAGAACGAATGGAGAAACGGTTAAAATCAGCGGTGAACCAATCGCTAGACGGGGAAGAAAAGCGATACTTGCTTAGTCAAATTAATCAGCTGCCTAGTGCCCACATCCAAACACTTCATTCATTTTGTTTATTTGTGATTCAAAACTTCTTCTATCTGGAAGCTATTAATCCAGCCTTCAACCTCTTAAGTGATGAAAGTCAAAAGCAAGTCATGGTGGAAGAAGTCTGGGACAAGCTTATTGATCAAATTAGTCAAGCCGATTCTCAACTGGCAGTCACACAAGCCGATTATCAAGACCTATTAATTCGTTTAACCAGTGGTCGTGATGATCAAGCCTTGCGTTCAATTGTTTTAGATATTTATGAGTTTGCCCGCGCCAATCCGGAACCCTTAATCTGGTTGGACCAAATGGTGGCTGAGACCGATGGTTTGGAAAGCTTTTGGAAGAGTGAACTCTATCAAGAAAGTCTAAAAATCCAACTTCAAGCACAGTTAAAGCTTGCTGATCGTTCTTATCAAGATGGCTTGAGTCTCTTAGCTTCTTGTTCAAGGCCGACGCTAGATAAGTTTGAACCAGTATTATCTGCAGAAGGGCAGCGCGTGGTCGAACTAACAGAAGCTTTCTTACAAAACGATATGGCCCACTTTAGTCAACTTTTAGATAACCTAAGCTTTAGCCGCTGGCCGAGTTCAAGAGGAAAAGCCCATGAAGAAGACTTAGAAACACTGCAAATAATTAAGCAATACCGTCAGGCTAGTAAGGATACTTTAGTTAAGATTCAGTCTTACTTTCCTTATCCTTACCAAACTATGCAGGAAGTCGAAGCGGCGATTCAACCCTACTTAAGAAAATTAAGCGATCTAAGTAAATTATTTTACCAAGCCATGCAAGACTATAAATTTCAAGAAGGGTGGATTGATTATTCAGATCTTGAGCACTTAACCTTGCAGATTTTAGCGCCTTATAATGCTCAATTAGGAAAACGTAAGCCATCGGCGGCAGCTGAATATTTCCAAGCCCTCTTTGAAGAAGTCTTAGTGGATGAGTATCAAGACATTAACGAAATCCAAGCAGCCATCTTATCCTACTTATCACGTGAAAGGGTGGAAGCGACCAAAGGCAATCTCTTTATGGTAGGAGATGTCAAACAGTCTATCTATGGCTTTCGGATGGCAGAACCATCCCTATTCCTCCAAAAATACCGTACTTACCAAACCAGTGACCAAGGTCACTTGATTATCTTGGATAAGAATTACCGCTCAAGGGACCAAGTCCTTAACTTTACCAATTATCTGTTTGAACGCTTGATGGATGAATCCTTTGGAGAAATGAGCTATGGTAAAAATGAGCGTTTGATGACCGGCAACCAGGACTTCACAGTTGCAAAGGAAATAGACCACTATGCCATTGAATTGCTCTTACATAGCAAGGAACGCTCAGACGAAGAAGATCAAATGCAAGCAGATCGTCCTGATTTATTAATAGACAAGGGAATTGATTACCAAGCCCATCTAATTGCTCAAGATATCCAAGCCAAGTTGCGCGCAGGCTATCAAATCTATGATAAAGAATTGGGTAAGGATCGTTTGATGACCTTTAAGGATATTGTGGTGCTAAGTTCTACCAAATCCAGCTTTGCCAATTTGCAGGCAGCCTTCAGCCATTACCAGCTACCTTTTACTTCACAAGCCATTGAGACCTATTTCCAGCGACAAGAGATTCAGTTAATTTTAGCCCTCTTAAAATTAATCGATAATCCCATGCAGGATATTCCTCTGGTCGCTATTCTCAAGTCTTTCTTTGTAGGCTTGAGTGACAATGACTTAGCCTTGATTCGGGTTAATCATCCACAAGCTTCCTTCTATCAAGCGGTAGAAGGCTTATTGAGTCAAGCATTTGAAAAGGATCAGCCATTATTAGCCATACAAAAGAAAGTGCAAAACTTTTTTACCCAACTTGCAAAATGGCGTGACTTTGCTGGCCACCAGGCTATTGATGAAGTCATCTGGCAAATCTATCTAGACACTTCCTTCTTAGACTATGTGGTGGGCTTAGAGATGGGGCGCCAACGTCAGCTTAATCTTCATGCCTTTTATCAAAAAGCTCAAACCATTAATCAAGGTTTAGGAGGCAGTTTAGCAAGTTTTATCCACTATATTGAGACTCTTTTAGAACAAGACAAAGACTTGGCAGAACCCCTACAATTAGACAAGGATCAAAATATGGTGCGGGCTATGACCATTCATGCTTCTAAGGGGAGTGAGTTCCCGATTGTCTATTTAATTAACAGTAATCACCGCTTTAATTTAATGGATAGCCAAAAAGCTATTGTGGCGACCAAGCATTATGGAGTGGGTATGAACCACTACCAAACGGATGACTTTGTCTATTATCAATCCATCAGTAAAACCTCGCGACAAATGCTTCTAGATCAAGCAGCAAAAGCCGAAGAATTAAGGGTACTCTATGTAGCTTTGACGCGAACCGAGCAGAAATTAATGATAGTGGGTTCGATTGAGAGTAGGGAAAAATGGCAAGAAAAGGGCGACCATTATCAAATGATGACTGACCCTGACAGCTTGCAAGTGGCCCTAGAACTCAGATCACAAGCTAATAGTTTCTTGGATTGGATTCATCAGGCGACTTCCCTCGCTCAAAGAAACCATCAATCACTCGCCACAATTACTGCTCAAGACTTTATCACACGTATCTATACTGAAGACCAAATTCAAGCCAATGTACCTAGCGTGACGGCTAGCCATCCAATAGCCAGCCCGCCGGCCTGGTTGAAGGCGCTACAAAAGGGCGAAGCTTTCGATCAACCCAAGCACAAGCATGAGAGGATCAACCAGCTTGAAGAATTGCTAACTGCCCAATACCCTTATCAATTAGCCAGTCAGACAGCTGCCTATCAATCTGTTTCAGAATTAAAACGTTTGTTCGAAGAACCACCGCATCCAGCTCTTTCTTTTTATGCAGACCGGCGGAAGGAATCTATGCATGAGCTAGATGCATCCATTGATACAGATCAAGGGAATCAAGGGATTCAAGGGATTCGCTATACGCAAGATACCTTTGAAGCCCCAAGCTTTATGCAGTCCAAAACGCTTGATGCAGCTCGGATAGGAACTTTGAACCACTATCTGATGGAGCAGGTGGACTTTGGTCCCTTTAAATTAGCTGACCCAGCCGATTATAACCAGATCTTACAAGACCAGATCCAATCGATGATCGAGCGAGGTTTGATGGAAGCAGAAGATCGGCCACATCTGTACCTGGAAACAATTCTTAACTTCCTCCGAAGTCCGATCGGCCAACAAATGATAGAAAACAGCGATCAACTTAAACGGGAACAAGCTTTTTCTTACCTGGTACCGGCTAAGGACTTGTTCGCCAATCTGACTGAGAGCAAGCAAAGTATGCAGATGGAGCAAGATTCGATTCTGGTTCACGGGGTAATTGATAGCTATTATGTGATACCTAATCAAGGTTTTGTCTTGATTGACTTCAAGACGGACCGCTACCGTCCGCATCTGAGTCAATCCAAACAAGAACAATTGGAAGGGTTAAAAGACAAGTATCGCTACCAGTTGAAACTTTACAAGGACGCCTTAGCTAGCCACCTTAAACTACCTAATATTGGTACTTATATCGTGGCCTTAGGCTTCGACCAGGTGGTTGCGATGGATGAACAGATGAATCAGTAATCGTTTTATTAAGCATTCGCAAAAGAAGCATGGGTCTTTTGACCTAAGCCTAAAGCGGATGCTTTTTTTCAGATGAATGCTCGCAAGGAATCGCTTGCTTTTAAAGGTTGTTTAGGGTAAACTTTCCCTAAACAAGGCAAATTTAATAAATTTCCTTGAATGAGGAAAGAAATATCAATTACTTTCCTCAAGGAAAGGGGAAGCTAACCAGTTATGATCGTAAGATTCTTCTAACAATGGCAAAAAATGAAGTAAGTAGGCAGGAAGGAGGAGTTCGATGGCTAGTGATGTGGTTATTATCGGGGATTTTATTAAGTCTAAGCAAATCAAAGAACGTAAGGTATTCCAAAAGCAAGTGCAAGATATATTCAAGCGCCTTAATCAGAAGTATCAAAAGCAGTTGCTTTCTCAATTGACCTTAACAGTTGGCGATGAGTTTCAAGTGATTATGAAGTTGGATTCAAACTGGCTGAACTTTTTAGATGACTTATATGTCACATTGCCCCATCCTTTTCGGCTGGGAATCGGTATCGGTGAGATCACGACGGCCATCGATCCTGAACGAAGTATCGGAGCCGATGGTCCAGCCTTTTGGCGAGCGCGGGAGGCGATTGAAGCTGTCCACCGTAATCATTATGGTAACAAGTGTCATCTGGCGCTCAGGACCCAAGACGACTCGATTAATCAGATGGTCAATAGCCTGTTTCTCTTGAGTGAAACCTTGAAAAGCCAATGGACCGACCTGCAACGGGAGACTTTCAAGTTGATGCTTGAAGAAGGGATCTACCAAGCGGAATTTGATCAGGCCCATTTTGCCCAAACGATTCAAATCAGTCAGAGCAGTCTGAGCAAGCGCTTATCACTGGGTAATATTAAGATCTACTTGAGGGGTCGAGAAACGATTGCAGAATTTTTGGAGGGGAATCATGAGTCCCTTTAATCAATGGACAATCATGATTTTAATCCTGCACTTTTTAGGTGATTTTCAATTATAAAGTCCTCAATTAGCTGTAGACAAGCAGCCTAACAGGCAAGCCTTGGCAACTCATTTAGCGATTCATGGCCTTTTTTTCTTCTATCCCTTAATCCGGAGCTTATACTATCAAGTCTTTTGGCCGGCCTTTTATGCTTATCTGATGCTTTGGATTAGTTACAGTCTGATCGACTGTATAAAGAGTGGCTTTGACAAGCTTCAGCCTTCTTATCGCTTATATACTTTCTTAATTGATCAAATCCTACATATTGTCCTCATCATTCTGTTAGGCCAAGTGTTTTTTACTAACTCCTTAGGGTCTGTTTTCCCTGCGTTTTGAACCGTCAAATGCTGACGGGGTTATTAGCGATCCTTTTGGTCGGCAAGCCGGCTAATGTTTTATTTAAACTAGCCTTCAGTCCTTATCCTCACAGTCAGGCCATTCAGCAAGAAGGTCTACAAGGGACGGGCGCTTTAATCGGTCATTTGGAGCGGATTCTTTCCTTGATCTTTTTAGTCATGGGCCAGGTGAATGCGATTGGTTTAATTTATACGGCCAAATCCAATGCGCGTTTCAAACATTTAGAAGAAGACAAGGAGGTTGCGGAGTATTATTTGAATGGAAGCTTATACAGTATTCTGTATGCCCTGTGTGTCTATTTCTTAGTCTTAGCTAGTTAGCAGCTATTAAATGAAAAAAGGAGGCCCCAAACATGAAAGTAAAGATTCTATTTATCCTTCTTGTAGCGCTAGTGACCTATCTAGTCTGGTTGGCTAGTCATTTAGACATTGGTCAAGAAGCGGTTGAAGCTGAGGTGGTGATTGTACCAGGTGGGGAAATAGTTCGTCCCTTGAAGGCAGCTGAATTAATCCAAGAAGGCTATGTCACATCACACTCAATGATTGTTTCTCCCTTAAATGAGTTTATCGGCACCAAACCCTTAATTGACTTTATAATTGACACCGGTTTATCGGAAGACCAAGTGATTGGAGAATTAGAAGCAACTTCTACTTGGACCAATGCGACCAATTCTATCGCCATCATGGAAGAAAGGGGATGGCAAACGGCCTTAGTAGTTACGACCGACTATCATAGCCGGCGCACTCGATTGGCTTTTGAGCGTGCGAGTCGGGGAAAGGATATGCACTTTTATTATGTCAGTGCTTATTTAAAGAATGCTCAGGGTGAGGAAGTCCTTTATCAAGACAGTCGCCAGGCCTTAAGGATAATGGCTTCTGAAGTCTATAAATACATCGGCTATTATCTAGAACTCTATTATTGGATTGACCAATAAATAATTGAATTAGAAAAGGTAGACAAAAATGACAAAACGTTTTATTCCATTTGATTTATTACGAGGGCTTGCAACGATAGCGGTCCTCTTGATTCATCTTACAGCCCCTTTATTAGGAGAAAATAAATTATGGATCCTAGCCCTTAATCAAGCGACACGCTTTGCGGTAGCAGTCTTTTTAATGCTTTCAGGTTGGGGTTTGGATCGGACCGATGCTTTGGATTCACAACTTGATTACCCCGCCTTCTTAAAAGACCGCCTCATAAAAATTATCCCGGCCTATTTGTGCTGGTCTTTAATCTATGCTTGGGCTAATTTCTGGTTGGTAGGTGAAGAATTGAGTCTTTTGACCTTCTTGCAGTTTCTCTTGCTAGGGAAGACTTCCTATCACTTGTATTTTGTTCCATTAATTGTGGGACTTTATATCTTTTACCCACTTTTATCTAAAATTGCCGATAACAAGCACTTAGCCATAGCCTTCGTGGGTCTTTTCATCTTCCAAGATGTCAGTGATCACCTACTAGGCTATATTCCTTATGATAAGGTCCAAGACTATTATAGCTATGCTTTTTGCTTCTTCTTTGGCATTTGGTTAAGCCGAGACTTTCAAGCTAAGCTTAAAAGCTTTCAAGTTTATCGTTATGGTATCTTGATTTATACGGTAATAATGCTAGGCTTGTTGATTGAAGAATCTTATCTAAGTGGGGGAGCAGTGATTGCCAATACAAGACCTTTGGTTACTTTCTATTCGATCGGTTTGGTCTTGACTTTTATGTTATATAGGTTGCCTTTTGAGAAGCTTTTCCTATGGTTTAGCCGGTATTCTTTCTTAATTTATCTTTCTCATGTTCTTTTCTTGAAATTACTTGAAGGGACGGTTGAAAAAATGGCTTTATCGATGCCCCCTCTTATCTATGTTAGTGTGGTTGGAAGTGGGTTATTAATATGCCTTTATCTCTTAATAAAAGTTGTCGACCGTGAGCCTTTTAAACGCTGGCTTAGCTAGGTTATGTAATAAATGTAATCTTTGAAAGAAAAACGAAGAATGCCTTCAAAATGAGATTTCTTGTGTTATACTTTTAACGGTGAATATTATCATAATGAGGAGAAGTGACATGTATTTAATCTTTAAAAGAATAATAGGCTTTATTCTATCCTTAATGGCCTTAATTATTTTATCCCCGTTAATTTTAATTTTAATCATTGCGATAAAAATAGATTCGCCTGGGCCTATCCTATTTAAACAAAAACGCGTAGGCATTCATAAGAGTCATTTTAATATTTTGAAATTCCGAACCATGTATATTGATACACCCAAGGATACTCCTACTCATTTATTAGGTAATCCCGATCAATATATTACTAAAGTGGGTAAATTTTTAAGGAAAACGAGTCTGGATGAATTACCTCAATTAATCAATATACTAAAAGGAGATATGGCAATTATAGGGCCGCGTCCAGCCTTGTGGAATCAGTTTGACTTAATTGAAGAACGCGATAAGTATGGGGCAAATGACGTCCCAGTTGGCTTATCTGGCTGGGCTCAAATTAATGGAAGGGATGAATTAGAAATCCCAATAAAAGCAAAGTTAGATGGAGAATATGTTAGAAAACAAGGCCTACTTATGGATATTCGTTGTGTTATAGGCACTATATTTTCGGTTTTTAAAAGTGATGGAGTGGTTGAAGGTGGGACAAGAAGTTTAGCGGCAAAGGAAGTGAAGGAAATTGACTAAAAAGGTCTTAATAACTGGGAAAGATTCCTATATTGGTACTTCCTTTATAAAGTATTGTAAAGAGAATAATTATGACTTGATCATTGATGAAGTCGATACACGAAACGACAAATGGAAACAAGCTGATTTTAGTCAATATGACGTGGTCTTTCATGTGGCAGGGATTGCACATGCCAATGCCAAAAAGAGTCAGAGTGACTTATATTATAAAGTCAACACGGATTTGACCATTGAGATTGCAAACCATGCCAAAAAAAATGGCGTTAAACAATTTATCTTTATGAGCTCAATCATTATATATTCTTCAAGTAAACTAAATAACGGTGAAATAACAAAAGACACCATTCCCTACTCAAAAGATCCATATGGGGATTCAAAAATTAAAGCTGAGAATGGGATTATGCCTTTATCAGATGAAAACTTCAAAGTTGTTATTTTAAGACCACCTATGATATACGGACCAAATTCTAAAGGTAATTTCCCGAAGTTAGTGAAATTAGCAAAATTGACTCCTATATTTCCTGACTATGATAATAAAAGATCAATGCTTTTTATAAATAATCTTACTTACTTAATTTACCTAATTATAAAAGATAAAGAAAAGGGAATATTTTTCCCACAGAACTCAGATTATGTAAAAACAAGTGATATAGTTAAATTTATTTCAATAATTCATTCACAAAAAAACTTTTTGACTAAAGCCTTTAATCCTTCAATAAGATTTCTAATAAATTTTAAATTTTTTAATAAAATATTTGGAAATTTATATTATCGTAAAGATATGAGTTTCTACAGTAAAGAGACTTATCAAGTAGTAAATTTTTTTGATTCTATTAAAATAACGGAGAATGTAAAATGAAAAAAGCTCTTATTGTTGCTTCTGTTGCTTCAATGATTAAACAATTTATCATGCCAGATATAAATTTATTAAATAATCTCGGATTTGAAGTTACTGTCGCTACAAATTTTGATGATCCCGGAAATATTAAACCTGAAGAGTCGAAAGAATTGGTATCTGAACTTAAGAGGCTAGGCATGCAAGTAGAGCAAATAGATTTCAATAGATATCCATTTAATAAGCAAAATTTAAATTCATTTAGAAGAATAAGAGCTTTAATAAAAAAAAATAAATATGAACTAATACATTGTCATTCTCCAATTGGTGCTGCTGTAACTAGAATAGCTACAAAAAATATAAAATATATAAATAAGTTTGTTATTTATACTGTCCATGGCTTTCACTTTTTTGATAAAGCTCCTTTAAAGAATTGGGCTTTTTATCCTTTAGAACGTTACCTTATGAAATATACTGATTTATTAATAACTATAAATAAACAAGATTATGATAGAGCATCTACATGGGACAATTCTAAAGTACATTATATTCCTGGAGTGGGAATTGACTTAGAAAGAATTAAACAAAAACCAAATGATATAGAATTTAGAAAAAAATATGAAATTCCTGAAGAAGCTACCATCATTGTTAGTGTTGGAGAACTTAATAAAAATAAAAATCATATTGAAGTAATTAATACATTAAATAAAATCAATGACAAAGATATTTTTTATATAATTATAGGAGATGGAAATTTATATACATATCTAAAGAATTGCATTGAGAAGTCGAAAATGAGAGAAAACATTATTTTGCTAGGTTATAGGAATGATATTATAAATATTCTCAAAAGTTCCGACATATTTATTTTTCCATCTATTAGAGAAGGTTTATCTGTTGCTCTAATGGAAGCGATGGCATGTGGTTTGCCCACAATTGTCTCTAATATAAGAGGAAATGAAGATCTTATTGTTAATAATAAAGGTGGTTACCTATATAACCATCAGAATTATAAAGAATTAGAAAGAGCTATTTTAGAATTAAAATCTAATAAGGAAACTCAAAAACAATTCGGAGAATTTAATAAAAATTTTATTCAAAATTTTAGTTTAGAAAGAATTAATTCTTTAATGAAAAATATCTACGAAAAGATTGGTAGGTAATGTGATGAAATTAATTAGCGTGATAATGCCAGCCTACAATGCTGAAAAGTCTATAAAAGAGAGTGTTGAATCAGTTTTAAATCAAACATATAAAAACATTGAATTGCTTATAATCGATGATGGTTCTGAGGATTATACTAATGAAATTGTACAAAAATTTTTAAAGCAAGACGATAGAATCAAATATTTTCGAATTTCTAACTCAGGTTCTGCTGTTGCTAGAAATCTAGGCTTAGAGAAGTGCACCGGAGATTATATTTCCTTTGTGGACTCAGATGATCAAATTCATCCAGAAATGCTAAACTTACTTTTGAAAAAAGCCGAAACTTTTAGGACCGATATAATTTCATGTAGTTATAAAAATGTGTTTAAGGACAAAATGCTTGATGAAAAAACTTTTTTAAGAAAAGGTTTTTATAATAAAGATGATTTGAAGAAAATAATATATCCAAATCTTTTTTCAACAGATAATTTAAGTGATATACTTCCATTATCTATGTGGACAAAACTATTTAGAAGAGAGTTAATATTCAATAATAATTTAAAATTTGTACCTGAGTTAAGGATGTCTCAAGACAAGATATTCACGATTAATTGTTTTTTATTAGCAGATACATTTTATTATTTACCTGATAAGAAATTTTATTATTACTACTATAATTTAGATTCAAGAACACATACTTATCTTAATGATTCATGGAAAATCTTAAAATCGAATTATTATGAATTAAAAAGGATATCTCAAAAGTTCCCATATAATCTAGGTAAACAGTTACCTTATGCACTATTAAGAAATAGTATGACAGCAATTTCAAACGTTTCTAGATCAAATAAAAATTATAGAGATCAACTAGATGAACTTAGAACGATAGTTTTTGATTATGACCTTCAAAAATCTATATCAATTATTAACATTAATAAATTAAGTTTTAAAAGGCGGTTGGTTACTAAGCTAATCCAATATAAATTATTAAATATTATATGGATTCTAAGTAAATTATTTAATAAGATTAAAGAGGTAACATTGTAATGAAAGTGTATTTAAATATTATTTTATACTTATGCCTATATGGGTTTATTTTCAGGTTTTTACCAATTGAAGAAAAAACCAAGAAAAAGTTATTTATTCTCTTTGCTGCTTTCCATCTAATCTTTGTACAAGGATTTAGATTCAAATCAGTTGGAGGAGATTTATACAGATATGAAGTTTTTTATGATATTGTTAAGTACTTTGATTTAAATCAATTCATTAATCATCGATTTGAATTAGGGTTTAAGTGCGTTGTATGGGTCTTTAGTAACTTGAATTTAAGTTTTCAAAATTTTCTTCTTATAATATCGGTCTTTACAATTACACTATTTTCCAAAACTGTCTATGAGTATTCAAAATTTCCGTTAATTAGTTTTGTTCTCTATCTTATTACTGGTATGTTTGATTTTGGATTCAGTGGATTGAGACAAATTATTTCTATGTCACTAATTTTGCTTTCATTTAAATATATTCTTAATAAAAACGCATTTAAATATAATATAATCGTCATACTTGCTTCACTTTTCCACAAGAGTGCGCTGATTTTTTTGCTTTTCCAGATCTTCAATATTAAAGATATAGGAAAGATTTATTTGAAAATTTATCCCGTTATTTTAATATGTATTGTTATATTAGGATCAAATCTTTCAAGATTATTAACTATAATTTTTAAACAAGATCTTTTAACGTATTATTCAGATGATTTCAGTGGATTTGGCGGAACATCTTTAGTTATTTTCTCTGTTCTATTACTTTCAGCAATTACTAAAATTATATTAAAAGAGAGTAATAGAATATTAGATAATTTGATAATAATTACATCTGTTTCACTATTATTTCAATCTCTGTCACAATATTCATATTTGTTTACGAGATTTAATTTGTTTTTCTATCAATTTATAGCTTTATTAGTTCCAAATTTAATTTTCTATTGGAGAAGTTTTTTCTCATTGAATAATAAGCACATTAAATTTATTTTTGATATTATTATTTTCTTTATATTCATTCTTCTTAGTTTTAATTTTTATAAGTTAATATTAGAAGGAAATCCACATCAGATTATTCCACATATATATAGATGGGAGGATTTCAATGCTTAATCAAGAACTAGTTTCTGTGATAATACCTGTGTATAACTCTGAATGTTATATTGAATCAACTTTGATGTCAGTTCTAAAACAAACTTATAGAAATATTGAGCTCATAATAGTAAATGATGGATCAACGGATAAATCAGTTGAAACAATTAAGAGTACAACTAAAGATTTTTATCATAAAGTACATTTGATACATCAAGAAAATTCTGGGCAAAGTGTAGCTAGAAATGTTGGTATTAAAAATTCTAAAGGTAAGTATATTTATTTTCTAGATAGTGATGATATTTTAAAGATTGATGCCATTGAAATTATGGTCAAAAAAATTAATGAATACTCATCGGATATTTTGATGTTTAGTGGAAGTTCTTTCATTGAAAGTAAAGAAAAATCATATCATGATATAGGGAATTATTTAAAAAATAGTACATACTTGAATCCTCTACCAGGAGAACAAGCGTTTATAAATTTAATAAAAAATAATGATTATAGTCCATCGCCTTGTTTATTATTTATACGAAAAAAGCATCTTGATTTTACAAATTTAGAATTTTTCCCAGGTATAATACAAGAAGATGAATTGTTCACATTTGAATTACTCTTGAATTCGAAAAATGTAAGAGTTATTAATGATATTTTATTTTTTAGGAGACTAAGAGAAGGATCAACTATGACTGGATATAATTATTCAAAAAGTTATTTAGGGTACTATACTGTATTTAAAAAAATTTATAACTCTTATTATAAAGATTGTAAAAAAACATTAAAGAAATATATTAAGAAAAAGCTTAGTCACATATACTCAAATGCAATAAATCAGTATTTAAAGCTATCTAAAGATGAGAGAAACTATTATTACCATGAAATTAGTGAAATAAAAAAAATAAATAGGGAAAATTTATATTTTTATCGAATAGATTTCTTTTTATTCGATATTTCTAGTACATTATATAAGTATATTAGATACACTTTTAAAACATTATTTACCAAATAAAATAGTCTCTTATACAGACAACTAGCTAACAACCAGCATAAGAAAGAAGGTATTGAAATGAAAGTAGGAATAGTAACTTTGCATGGGTATTTTAATTATGGAAATAGACTTCAAAACTATGCATTATTGAAACAATTAGAAAAATTAAATATACAAGTTGATACTACAGTAGTAAAAAATAGAAGTTTGGAGAGAAGTTACACTCGAAATCTTTACGAATGCCTAAAAAGACATATGCCTTCAAAGAGAAGTGAATTAAAAAGATATAAAATTTTTAAAGAATTTTCAGAAAATTATTTAAATGAAAAATTTTATAACATATCAAAAAAATCTGATTTAAAGTATTTAGATACGTATGATTATTTCATTACTGGTAGCGACCAAGTTTGGAATCCAAGATACCATAATATGTTAGATGTTTATTTTTTAACTTTTGCTAACGAGTCGAAGAGAATTGCTTATGCTCCCAGTATTAGTAGAGATTCACTGTCTAAAGAAGAACAGGATCTATATAGTCAATATTTAAATGGAATGAGCAAGATTTCTATTAGAGAAGAATCAGGTTCGAAATTGATTAGAGATTTGATACAAGAAGAAGTTCCTGTTTTAATTGATCCTACACTAATGTTAGATAAAAATGAATGGCTTAAAGTCTCTAAACCTGCTCCTAACAACAAAAATACTGTATATATTTTAACTTATTTTTTAGGGGGACCTACAAAAGAGGCGAAAGATCTTATTGCTAAACTATGTAAATCATCAAATTATAAGGTTATAAATCTTGGAGTTCCTGAAGAAAAAACAACATATGAAACAGGACCGTCAGAATTTCTTGACTACGTTAAAAAAGCAAGTTTGTTTCTTACTGATTCATTCCATGGAGTTGCTTTTTCAATAATTTTTGAAACACCCTTTGTAGTTTATGAAAGAATTAGTAATGAACCGAGTATGTATTCAAGAATTGACACCATTCTTTCCATGTTTAACTTACAAGATAGAACAAACAAAAGAGTTGATTTAGAAAAAATCTTTGATATAGACTTTTCAAAAGTTCATAAAAGAATTCAAATTGAAAAGGAAAAATCAGATGATTTTTTAAAAAAGGCACTAAACTATTATAAATAATCTTCAATCTATTTTTATATAAGTTATTAAGGAGTAAATGTTGAAAAGAGATATTAGTGAATTAAAAGTTGGAGTAGTTTTATCGTATATATCTAAGTTAATTCAAATCATGATAGGAGTACTTTATACTCCTATCATGATACGTTTATTAGGCCAAAATGAATATGGATTATATAATATATCTGCTTCATTAGTATCGTATTTAAGTATTCTTAATTTTGGATTTGGTAGTGCATATATGCGATTTTATTCTAGATATAAAGCTTTAGAAGATAAGGAAGAAATTTCTAAATTAAATGGTATGTTTCTAATGATATTTCTTATATTAGGAATTATAGTTGTAATTGCAGGATCATTTTTAACTTTTAATATTGAATTTATATTTGGCAAAAGTTTATCAATTCAGGAAATCAATACTGCGAAAATTTTAATGCTAGTTTTAATTTTAAATTTAGCAATTTCTTTTGTAGGAATAGTATTTAATACTTTTGTGCAAGCAAATGAGAAATTTATTTTTTACAATAGTATATTAATTTTTAAACAAATTTCAACACCATTTATTTCTTTGCCCTTGTTACTATTGGGTAAAGGGTCATTAGGAATGGTTTTAGCGATGACTTTAATTAATTTATTATGTGAAATAATTATAATTCATTTTTCATTAAAAAAGTTAAAAATGGGATTTTCTTTCGAACATTTTGATAATTTACTATTCAAAGAAATGTCTATTTACTCTCTCTTTATTTTTATAAATATTATTGTAGATCAAGTTAACAATAATGTAGATAAAACGATTTTAGGAAGATATCAAGGAGCGGCTTCTGTGGCTATTTATAGTGTCGGTTCAAATATAAATATGTATTATATACAAATGTCCTCAACGATAGCTTCGGTTTTTACTCCACGAATTCATAGGATGGTAGCTATAGAGGAAAATGATTCAGGATTATCAGATTTATTTATTAAAGTTGGTAGAATTCAATTTATAATTCTTTCCCTAATATGTTCGGGATTTTTTATATTTGGAAAGTTTTTTATAAAAATTTGGGCTGGGGAACAATATAATGATTCATATTTTATTGCAATTTTATTAATGATTCCAATAACAATTCCTCTAATTCAAAATATTGGAATAGAGATACAACGAGCAAAAGATCTTCATCATTTTAGATCATTGTTATATTTTTTCATATCGATTTTAAATATAATTATTTCAATTCCTCTAGCCATAAAATTTGGTGGAATCGGATCAGCTATTGGCACATCTTTTTCATATATTATCGGTAATGGCATAATAATGAACTGGTATTATTCAAGTAAAGTTGGATTAAACATAAAGGAATTTTGGGATGAAATCTTAAGCATAATTCCCTCTTTAGTACCCCCTATTTTATTTGGTGTGGGTTGTATATCCTATGATAAGAATATTACCTTATTAGATTTTTTTATCTATGCTTTTGTATATACGCTTTTATTCATTATTTCAATTTGGAAATTTGGTCTGAACTCGTATGAAAAAAAACTAATAAGTAGTAGTTTTAAGCAGTTGAATTTATAAAATTTCAATAAAACTTTAATAAATAGTATGAGGAGATTGTTATAAATCTTAAAAATTTTATTAAAAAATATTACCTAATGAAACTAAAGAATATGTTAAACATTTAATTTTAAAAAGGGAATTAAATGATTTGTATAAATTTGATAAACTTAGATTTCTTACTTCTGCATATAATATGAAGGAAGAATACTCTTACGAAAATTTACGATCTAAGATAACTTTTCATTATCATAGTATAGAAAAAGGTTTGAGCAATGCAAATTTTAGAGCAGGCTTTGGAAAATATGCTTTTAAAGAATTGTTTTTCGCAATGGATTTATTCTTAAAAAATATTTTCCAAAAGATGACAGCAGGTTTCAACATGCAATCTCAACTATAGATGCATATATTAAAAGGCATGAAGATTTAAATTATGAGATTGATAGTCAAATTTTAAATAAATTTAATGAATATTTTAAATACTTTGATTTGAGTTATAACAATTGTGGTGGATATGATTTTATTATGAAAACAGACTTACCTGATTTCACAGATTTAAATTTTAAAAAATTTCCTTACTATAGAAAAAGTATAAGAGATTTTGGCATAGAAAAATTAAAGATGAAACTATTTTTAAAGCTATAAACTTTGCTTGTCAATCTCCTTCGGTATGTAATCGACAAGCTTGGCACACATATTTAATTAAGGACAAAGAAGTAGTTAGTAAAATATTTCACATTCAGGAAGGTTTAACTACTAATGGTAAAAATTTACAAGGTTTTATTCTTGTTACATGTAATAGAAAAAATATGAATGGACCTCATGAAAGAAATCAAACATATATTGATGGAGGAATATTCTTTATGTCTTTAATTTATGCCCTTACTTATAAAGGCGTTGCCAATTGTTCTTTAAATGCAAACTTTGAAATAGAAAAAGAAAAATATTTTAGAGATCTATTGGATATTGATTTGTCAGAAGACTTAATTGGATTTATTGCATATGAATCCTATCCAAATAAAGTTTTATTTGCAAAATCTCCAAGAGATAGTGCATCTGGTATAACAACAATTATTTAAAAAATATACTCACGTGATATATAAAGTCATTAAATATAATAAATTTAAGAGAGGATTAAAATTATGAAAATCACAGTGGCAGGTACAGGGTATGTTGGTTTATCGATTGCCGTCTTATTGGCTCAGCATCATGAGGTAACAGCGCTAGACATTATTCAAGAGAAGGTTGATTTAATTAATAAGCGTATTGCGCCGATTGAGGACAAGGAAATAGAAGATTTTTTTGCCCATCAAGAGTTGAATTTAACAGCTACGATTGATGTCGAAGAAGCACATAAAGAAGCTGAAATGGTGATTATTGCGACACCAACGAACTATGATGACGAGACCCATACTTTTGATACGACGGCTGTAGAAGCAGTGATTGAAGATGTCTTGCGCATCAATCCACAAGCTACGATTGTTATTAAATCAACGATTCCTGTGGGATATACGGAATCTGTGAAAGAGAAATATGGCGTAGACTCTATTATCTTTTCTCCTGAATTTCTAAGAGAAGGCAAGGCCTTATATGATAATTTATATCCTTCACGTATTGTAGTGGGTGACCATAATGAAGCAGCACGCCAATTTGCGGATCTTTTAGTAGAAGGTGCCCATAGTGAAGATGTACCCGTACTCTTTACCAATTCAACCGAAGCCGAAGCCATTAAACTATTTGCCAATACTTACTTAGCTTTGCGTGTGTCTTACTTTAATGAATTAGATACTTATGCTGAAGTGAGAGGGCTGGATGCTGGCCAAATTATTCAAGGAGTTGGCCTAGACCCTCGGATTGGAACCCATTATAATAATCCTTCTTTTGGCTATGGGGGTTATTGTTTACCCAAAGATACCAAGCAATTATTAGCCAATTACGGTGACATTCCACAGAATATGATGACAGCCGTTGTCGATTCCAACAAAACCCGTAAACAGCATATCGCCAATAGTGTCTTGAAGAGAAATCCTAAGACCGTTGGTGTCTTCCGATTAACAATGAAGTCTGGATCGGACAACTTTAGACAATCTGCCATTCAAGATATCATTAAATTATTGGTAGATGAAGGGATCGAGATTATTATCTATGAACCGACTTTATCGCAAGATTCTATTATGAATTGTCCAGTGATCAATGATTTAGCACAATTTAAGCAACAATCCGATATCATCTTAGCCAACCGTACAGAAGATGAATTAAAAGATGCTCTAGATAAAGTATTTACCCGCGATATCTTTAACGAAAACTAATACAATTAAGCATAGTGTGTTTGCTATGCTTTTTAGTGTGTACGGATTCAAATAAGAAAGGAGATGTATCCTGATGAAACAAAAAGTTCGTAAAGCCATTATTCCAGCAGCTGGTTATGGAACGCGTTTTCTACCAGCTACTAAAGCCATGCCGAAAGAAATGTTACCGATTATTGATAAGCCGACCATTCAGTATATCGTAGAGGAAGCAGTGGCAGCAGGTATTGAGGATATTATTATCATTACAGGGAAGTCTAAACGAGCCATTGAAGACCATTTTGACAAGAATACCGAGTTAGAATTAGACCTGATGAACAAGGGGAAGATTGCTATGTTAGAGTCGGTTCAAAAGGCCTCCAACCTAGCGAACGTCTACTTTATCCGCCAAAAAGAAATGAAAGGTTTGGGCGATGCCATTTATACCGCCAGAAGCTTTATTGGTAATGAGCCCTTTGCCGTTCTTCTGGGTGATGATATTGTGGTATCAGAAGAGGGTGATCAACCAGCCATTCAACAATTAATGGACGAATACGATTTAACCGGCTCCTCCGTTATCGGTGTCCAGACGGTCCCTCAAGACCAAACCCATCGCTATGGTATTATTGATCCCTTGGAACAAGATGGGCGCTTATACAAGGTTAAAACCTTTGTTGAAAAGCCTAAGCAAGGAACAGCCCCTTCCAACCAAGCCATTATGGGAAGATACGTTTTAACGCCTAAGATCTTTGATTTTCTAGCCAAGAAACAAGTCGGCGCCGGCGGAGAGATCCAACTGACTGATGCCATTCAAATGTTAAACCAAGACGAACCGGTCTATGCCTATGACTTCAAAGGCATTCGTTATGACGTCGGGGAGAAAATCGGCTTTATTAAGACCACCATTGACTTCGCCCTCCACCGCGAATTCGCTGAGGAAATCCGTCAGTATATGCGAGAGAAGTTGGAAGAATAAGATGAATAGATTAACCCCCTAGAGTTGAAGTTAGCTCTAGGGATTTTTATTTTCGCCCTACTTATTAATTAAATAATTGGATCGTTTCATCGATTTTCTCTTCGACTAGTTTAAGGATGACTGATTTTTCAAGCTTCGCCTTATAAATAATATAATCTAAACATTCCGAATGACTCGGTAAGACGCTTTTTTCAATTAAGTTGTATTTTTCTAGAATCGTTGGGTAGGTAGCTGTGGTCCAAGTGTAACTGCCTTTAATGGTAGCGATAAAGTCAAGCAGTGAACCTCGCTCATAAACTTGGATTAATTTCTTTGAGGAATTAATTTTTTTCTGCCATAAATAGGCCTCAGTATAATCATCCCATTCAAAATCACCGTGGATAATTTCTGTAAAGGGTTCTAAGTCTTTAAGCGCTAAATGCTCTTTTTTAGCCAGTGGGTGCTGCTGGGAAATCAGAACGACTCGAGGAAAGGAGGAAAGCTGCTTCCACTCAATATAACGCGCTTTTAATTGATTTTCAAAATGCTCCTTGTTCTCCGTATAAAAACGAATAATACCAATATCTGCATTGCCACTATTAACATCCTCGATGACTTGTAAGTTGGTTGTTTCAGAAAATTTGATCGATAAGTTATGATGTTCCTCTTGCAGGCGGTTGATCATTTTGGCGATTGCAAAAGCAATATAAGAAGACCTCCTGGCAGAAATAGAAAGCGAAGAGAAGTAATTAGTCGGTGTTAGATATTTGGTTTCAATTGACTGATAAAGGGCATCGAGTTTTTCCAAATCATTAAGAACTTGCTGGCCATCATTCGTTAGTTGAACCCCTTTGTGAGTACGATCGAAAATAGTAAAACCAATCGATTCTTCAAATCTTTTTAATATTGAACTCAAATAGGGTTGTGAAACGAAAAGATTTTGAGAAGCTTTGCTGATTGAACCCGTCTTCGCGATTTCCAAAATGTATTGAATATGATGAATGTCCATGGTCTAGGCTCCTAATAGTTTGATTATAAGTAAATGAGGATAGGTGGTATTGTTATCATCTATTTTTAATTGCTAGAGGATGATGGTAAAATTTAATTAAAGATGTAAGCGCTATCTTTAAAAGAGAACGGTTCTCAATAAGTTTATCATAGTTGAAGTCTTTTTTTAAAATTTAATAGGGAGGAATCTGTATGTCAGACCATCTAAAATTTGCCAACCATCCTTTGATGTATCTGGTTAGTGGAATTGGTATTGCTTTAGTGTTGATTCAAGGGACCTACATCCTAAAGAAAGCGATGAAGGCAACCAAAGAATTAAATATGGATCAACAGCGCGTTAAAAAAGGCCTACGAGTCGCAGCCATGGCCAGTATTGGACCGGCTTTAGGGATTGTAGGGAGTATTTTATCCTTGATTGTCTCATTAGGTGCGCCAGTTTCAGCCTTGCGGATGTCAATTATTGGAGGTACCAACTATGAAACCATGGCCGCCACCTTTGGTGCGCAAGCAGCAGGCGGAGAACTCTCTCCAATGATGGATCCAACGGTGTATGCCAATGCCTTATGGACGCCGGCTTTAGGGGTTATCCCTTGGCTAATTGTGACCTTCTTCTTTGGCCATCGCATGAATGTTATTAATGATTTTATGACAGGTGGACGAAAGGCCTTATTACCAGCAGTCAGTGTCGGTGCCATGTTAGGGTCTTTTGCCTACTTTGTCATGAATAATGTCGTAAAAATTAATGTCAATCCATCCTACGCTGTCGCTTCTTTATCGGCTTTAGTGATTATGATTATCTGCCAAAAATTAAGCGACCAATACGAATGGTTAAAGTCTTGGTCACTAACGATTGCCATGTTTGCCGGTGCTTTATGTGGCATGTTCTTTGTTTAGATCTATAAGGAGGAAAAAGAATGGGAGCCTATGAAAAATTCACCAAAAGTATAACTAATTTTGGCCGCTTAACCATGGTCTTGGGAGTGATTGCCGTATTACTACCCCCTCTAACCATGACCTTTGTCTTTGGTTATAATCCAGGTTTTGCCGCCATCATCGCCGGAGCTATTTCACAAATGTCTGTTTCTGGAGCTTTCTATCTGAGTGAACCTTTAACTTACTTCCCAATTGTTGGTACATCAGGCTTATATTTAACCATGTTATCAGGTAATGGGGTCAATATGAAGATTCCTGCCGCAGCCATTTCATCGGAAGCATCAGGCTACAAGCAAGGGACAGATGAAGGGGCTTTGATGGGGACAATCGGTTTAGCTGTATCCATCTATGTGGCTGTTTTCTTTGTGATTTTTGCGACCATTTTAGGACAAACGGTGATTACTACCTTACCTGCCGACTTAGCGAAGTATTTTGAGCTAATCATTCCAGGCATTTATGGGGCAATCTTTGGCCAATTTATGGTCAAGTCATACAAGACCGGTCTTTTTGCACTGTTGATTTCAACCGTTATGATCTACATTGTTCAGTTCATTCCAGGAAATCCATCTTTTGTTATTACTTTAACATCTATCTTTACTACTATTTTATTTGCGCGTAAACAATTAGAAAAAGGTCAATTAAATTAATAGGAGGTATACTATGATTGCTGAACGTAATTTAGAAATTTTTGAAGAAATGTTGATGATTCATTCGCCCTCTAAAGAGGAAAAAGAAATGGCAGATTATGTCATTAAATTTCTTGAAAATCTTGGAGCCGAGATTCATCTTGACGAAAGCCAGCATACCTACGGTGGCAATTCGCCAGTTATCTTTGCGAAAATTAAAGGAGACATAGAAGGCGAGGGCGTGTCACTAAATGCTCATACCGATGTGATTCAGCCCAATAAAAACTTAAAAATCGTTAAAAAGGACAATATTTGGTCCTCAGATGGGACGACGACCTTAGGTGGGGACGATAAGGCCGGTCTGGCCGCTATTTTAACCGCTGTGGAATACATTGTTAAGCATCAGATTAGTCACCAAGATATTTATGTAATCGTCACTCCCGGTGAAGAGCAGGGGATGTTAGGTGCGCGGAATATTAATTGGGAAAGTGTCTACCAGCATATCAATCCTGCTAAAAACTTAATTGTAGCTGACAATGCCGGCAAGGCCAATAAGGTCGCCTACCAAGCACCGACTTGTTACCGCTTTGAGATCACCATTGGAGGGCGTAAGGCCCATGCGGGGATCGAACCAGAAAAGGGCATTAATGCCATCCAAGTAGCGAGCAAAGTCATTAGCCAAATGCCGCTCTTAAGGATTGATGACGAAACAACCGCCAATGTGTCGCAAATTACTTCTGATTTCCCTAATAATGTGGTGCCAGATTCTTGTATCTTTACCGGTGAAATCCGCTCGCATCAAGAAGAAAAGGTCGACCAATTATTACAAGCCTACGAAGGCATTATCCAGCAGTATACAAACGACTATACCATCGAAACGCGTCGTGACTACCCAGCCCTTGCCAGTCAAGATGACCTCAAATTCGTCAAAGAAATTGTCGCAGCCTACGAAACAGTCGGTGTCAAAGCAGAGCCTCAAATTATCGGTGGAGGATCGGATGCCAACTTTTTTGCCGAAGAAGGTTTTAACTCAGCCATTGTCGGTGTGGGAATGGAGCTGGTTCATACGACGGAAGAATACCTAGATACGGATGAAATGATCCTAACGACTAAAGCGTTGATCAATTATTTAAGTAAAGGTTAAGTAGGTGGTTTAATGCCAAGCAAAGAACTATTTGAAAGAAATGATCAATACGAAAAAAAAATCATTCAATGGAGACGTGATTTACATCAGATTCCTGAGTTAGGCTTAGATTTGCCGAAGACAGTGGATTATGTTCGCAGTCAACTCATAGGAATGGGTCTTTCGGTTGAAGACCATTATGTCAACGGAAATGGCTTGGCTGTCGTCATAGAAGGAAGCAAAGAAGGGAGTCCAAATGATCGAGTAATGGGACTTCGAGCCGATATGGATGGGTTACCCATCCAAGAGGAAACGGGCTTGTCTTTTGCTTCGAGAAACGGTAATATGCATGCTTGTGGCCATGATGGACATACGGCTACGCTTCTAGCCGTCGCTGACTTTTTATCCCATCACCGTCATTTATTTGGAGGTAAGGTTAAACTAATCTTCCAACCCGGTGAAGAATACCCCGGAGGGGCAGAGCCAATGATTCAAGAAGGTGTCCTTAAAAATCCGGATGTAACACGGGTATTAGGTTTTCATATCGGTCATTTAGATAAAGCAATTGCTCCGGGTCATATTTCTTATCGTGTTGGTCCTATGATGGCCTCGATGGATCGTTTTCAGATTATAATCAAAGGCTTTGGCTTTCATGCCGGTTATCCTGAATCTTCCAAAGATCCGATTACAGTGGCTGCTGAATTGATAATGGCCTTTCAAACCATTAAGAGTCGGAATATTAAAGCCAGTGATCCAGTAGTCGTTTCTGTGACCCATATTGAAGGGGGCTTTAATCAAAATATTATCCCTGATCAAGTCTTCATTGAAGGCACCGTAAGGACTTTAAATGATGATTTGAGAGCATTTGTTCATCAGCGAATGAATAAGATTACCAAAGGTTTGGAAGTCGCTTATGATGTAAAAATTGACCTGTCTTATGAGTATAAATACCCCGTCTTAGTAAACGATCAAGCCTCTACTTTAGATACTGTTAAAGCTTTACAAGCAGGACTAGGCGATGATTACATTATTCCATCAGCAGAGGCCTTAATGGGGGCTGAGGACTTTGCCTATTATGGTAAAGAGCTTCCAGCAACTTTCTTATTTTTAGCCAACCCAAGAGAGATTGAAGGCCAGTTCCATGGTCACCATTCTTCTAAATTCGATATCGATGAAAGCAAGCTCATCTTAGCCTTTAAGGCCTTTATTTTAGCAACCCTTGATTATTTACAATAGAATGATTAAAACCGGTGATTTTTCACCGGTTTTTTGTATTAACAATTTTTTATTATTATAATTTTAATATATAAATGATAATTTTTAGCATAAAATAGATAATTTAGTTGATTGAATTTTGAAATAATTTTTCTTAAAATAAACATAATTAGTAAGCGCTTACGAAGAAATAAGGAGGGTTTTATATGTTAAATAAGACGAAAGTATCAGATCCTAAACTTTATGAAATCGTTATTGATGAGTTAAAAAGACAAGAGAAAAATATTGAAATGATCGCGTCAGAAAGCACTGTTCCTATTGAGATAATGGAATTATCGGGTTCTATATTCACCAATAAGACACTTGAAGGTTATCCTGGTAAACGTTATCAACAAGGAGCGCAATGTGCCGATGTACTAGAAATAGAAGCCATTGAACGTGCAAAAGAACTCTTTAAATGTGAACATGTGAATATTCAACCTTATTCTGGAACAACTGCTAACTATTCTGTTTATGCGGCTGTTCTTGAACCAGGAGATACGGTTTTATCAATGAAGCTAGATCAAGGCGGTCACTTATCTCATGGATCAAAAGCTAATTTTATGAATAAATTTTATAATTTTGTTCACTATCCTCTTAATAATGAAAATGAGCAAGTAGATTATTCCGAACTTGAAAGGTTAGCCGTTCGGCATCAGCCAAAGTTAATTATCGCTGGTGGATCGGCTTATCCCCGTTTATTAGATTATGAAAAATTTAGAGCTATTGCTGATAAAGTAAATGCTTATTTGATGGTTGATGCTGCACATATTATTGGTTTAATTGCAGCTAAGGTGATTCCTTCACCTGTACCATATGCTGATTTTATTACCGCTTCAACCACTAAAACCTTTTCAGGACCGCGATCTGGAATCATATTATGCAAAAAAGAACATGCTAAAAAAATTGATCATGGTGTATTTCCTGCTGCTTTGGGATCAATGCATTTAACAACCATGGCAGCAAAATGTTGGTTGTTCAAGCATTGTCAAAGTCAAGAGTATCAAACCCTTATGCAACAAGTTGTGAAGAACTCTAAAACTTTGGCTAAAGCTTTGGAGAATAAAGGTTTCCGTCTTGTTGCAAATGGTTCAGATACGCATCTGCTCTTAGTTGATTTACGACAAAAAAATATTACTGGAAAGCAAATGGATGAAGCTTTAAATAAGATTGGAATTACTGTAAATAAAAATCAAATTCCTTCAGATCCTTTAGGTCCAAATGAAACAAGCGGAATTCGAATAGGAACAATGGCAACAACTCAGCGTGGTATGAAAGAAGATGAGATGTTATTCATAGCTGAACTTATGAATAAAACGGCTGAATGTTTAATAAATGAAAAATCTTTTGAATCATTAAAAAAACAAGTAAGAGAATTAGTCAATCAATTCCCTTTATATTCTAAAGAAGAGATTGAATACATAGTCGGGAAATAATTGAAAGGAGTCGCATATGTTAGAAGCAAAGGTAATTAAAAGCAGAGGACTAGAACTTGTGTCAATCATTCACTTTCCAGAAGTATCGATTGATAATAAAACATTAATCTTTTTTTGTCACGGTTTTGTGGGGCACAAGATTACACCTCACCGGATGTTACCTAAATTAACACAGCAATTAACTCAGTTGGGGTATACTGTTTGTCGAACGGATTGCATTGGATCCGGAGACAGTGAGGGAAATGAAGACTATATGATAATCGAAGATCAAATTAAGGATTATCTCAAAGTATTTGAAATTTTAGAAGAGTCATATAGCTGGGAAAAAATCATTCTCTTAGGTTACAGTATGGGCGGGACAACTGCTACCCTACTCAGTAATGAGATTGATCCAGATGGTCTAGTACTTTGGTCACCAGTATCTGATCCGCTGTGGAATTTTCAACATCTATTAGGTTCAGAACGTTTTCAAGCCGGAATGCAAGGTAATTATATATCTATTGAAGGAGATGAAGTCAGTCCGAAATTCTTTGAAAATATCGATCAGATACATCCTTTAGAAATAGTTAAAAAATTAAATATTCCTATTCGTGTCATCCATGGTTCGCACGATCAAGATGTTTTACCTATTAATGGATGGTTGTATTATCATTTTGCCAAAGATGGAAAAATTCATATCGTAGAAAATGCGGGACATACATACGATGATATCATTCTTCAAGAAGATCTTTTCGCTAAAACAATTGAATACCTCAATGAAATTTAAAAGGAGTTGAGAATAATGTCTGGAATATTAAATGATATTGCTGGTAAGATATGGGGCTTACCAATAATTTTCATGATTTTATTAGCTAGTTTATATTTTTCAATCGTTATGAAGTTTCCACAATTTACTCAATTTAAGGAAATGTTGCGATTACTAAAAGAGCGTGGAGAGTCGGAACAAGGTCTTTCTCCCATTCAATCTTTTATTTTTACTGCTGCTCGTACAGTGGGCGTTGGTAATATTGCTGGAATGGCGGCTGGTATCTACTTTGGTGGTCCCGGAGCTATTTTCTGGTTATGGGTATTAGCAATTTTTGGATCTAGTATTGCTATTATTGAAGGAACATTAGCTCAAACTTATAAAAAAGTCATTAATAATGAGTATAAAAGTGGTCCTGCCAATTATATGGCTGAAGGGTTTTCAAACCGAAAAGTAGGTCGCGTTTTTGCTATTCTCTATTCAATCATAACTACTGTCTCATTAACTGTGTTGATGTCAGGCGTACAATCTTATTATATTGTTCAAGGTTTACATTCGGCCATGAACTTACCAGTTATACTATTATCCACTATTTTTACATTAATTTTAGGCATTGTGATTTTTGGAGGCTTAAAACGTATCGGAAGAACAAGTCAAAAAATTTCTCCAGTAGCTGGTTTGTTATATGTGATCATGTCAATTATTGTCATAATAATGAATATTGATAAATTGGGTGAAACGTTAAGTCTAATCTTTAGTTCAGCATTTGGTCAAGATGCAGTCTTTGGAGCGATGTTAGGTAGTGCTCTTCAATGGGGAATTAGAAGGGGTGTTCATGCGAATGAAATTGGTATCGGTACTTCCGCAATCACTTCTGCGACTTCACAAGTTTCTCATCCCGCTCAACAAGGACTTTTAGGTGGTATGAGTGTATATATTGGAACGCTTTTTGTCTGTACAACAACTACTTTTATGATTCTTATGACAGGAAGTTATAATGTTATTAATGACCAGAAAGAAATAGTTTTTGAAGGGGTCAAAGGGTTAGAATATGGTAATCCTTTTGTAGCTAATGCTATTCAATCAGTTGTTCCTATTCCTAATTTTGGTAATATATTTATAGCTTTAGCTATTTTAGTTTTTGCATTTGTTGCTTTAACGGCTTTCTATCTTTATGCAGAGAGTAGTTTATCTTATATTATAGGTGATAATAAGACAGGTTATACTATCTTAAAAGTTGTTTTTTTAGGAGCAGTTTTTGGCGGAACTTTAGTAGTATCTGATACAATATGGGCATTAGCTGATATTGGAAATGGTTTAATGGCTTGGACCAATATTATTGCTCTAATATTTATCGGTCACAAAGGTGTTAAAATCCTTAATGACTATACAGAACAATTGAATAGAGGTATTCAAAATCCAACATTTGATCCTCGATCAGTTGGTATTCATTCAGGTGCAGAACTCTGGCAAAATGCCAAGAATTAAAAGTTAGTTAATCATAATAGAAGTTGAGGGTAGGTGATTTATTGGAAATTGAAGAATTCTATTGGGGGAAAGTACAATGGCTGGATGGATTACACCATAATATCAATATTGGTATTTCTTCAATCAACCCACATACATATCAAAAACCACATATCCATTATGAAAACGAACAATTTATCTATGTTATAAGTGGAGAAGGCGCTTATCAAGTAAATGACCAAACTTTTCAATTAAAAGCTGGTGATTATCTATTATTTCCATATAATTCAATTCATTCGACAACTAATAATATGGATGAACCTTTAGTTGATTTGGTGGTTTCGATTCCTCGTTTATCGAATAATAACTATATTAATCATACAAAAGAACAATCCACATCTATTTCGAAAGATTTATTAGGTGAGGCTATTGAAAGTATTATTATTGAAATGAAGGATCAAGTTATATTAGATTATTGTATTATCAATGGTGTTAAGGATATCAAATATTGTAGTAATAAACCCATCAAATACGACGATTTAACTTCTATTTTTCAATTAATAGACAGTATAAATTTATCGCCAGGTCAATCAACAACTTTTAAGCAGTATTTTCTTTTTCCGATTTTTTTTCATGATGAAGTGCTGGGGATTATAATTTTTAATTCAGAAAGTTTATTGATAGATGAAATGCCAACCTCAACAAAAAAGAGTATCTTTAATTTTTTTAACAGTTTAATAGATAGTATTGAAAGCTACGCAATCCATCATTCTGTAAAAAAGAAATTAAATGATAGTATACATCAGTTAGAAAATAAGAGAAATATTATTAAAACAATGGCTCAACAATTAAATTTTGAAAAAGAAAAAAGTTCTTCTTTAAAAATTAATAACCATTTTATGTTCAACACCTTAAATTACATGGCTAACTTAGCGATCAAAGAAGACAATGTCCGTTTGTATGATTTGATTGTTCTCTTTGCTGATATGGTACGATACACATCAGATAATTCCGGTATGTTAATTTCAATTCGTCAAGAACTTGAGTATTTAAACGCTTATATTCAGCTTCAAAAATCAAGATATCCTAATTTTGAATTTAATATTGAAGTTGATGATACTGTTTTACAAAATGGAATTCCAATAAACTGCTTACAACCTATTGTAGAGAATGCTTTTTCACATGGTTTTATAAATTATGATGGACGAAAAATTATTAATTTGGTTATACATTTAATAAATAAAGAAAAAATTGAATTAATCGTGCAAAATAATGGAAATACACTAGATATGAACGGCGTAAGAAATATTAATTCTAATTTAGCGATAGGTACTGATAATGGATTATCTTTGGTATATCAGAAATTCTATAATAATTTTCAAAAAAATTTTACTATGTCGTTACAATCCAATCCAGAATTTACTCAAATGACTATTCGCTTTCCGAAAGAAGTGGTAATGTAATGCTTTCTGTAGCAATAATTGATGATGAAGAATCTGTATATCATATTATTAGTAAAATTATCGAGATGGAAAAATTACCTATGAGTGTGGATGCATATATATACGATGGTAGACATGCATTGAAATTGTTAGAAGATGCAAATTTTGATCTCATTTTCGTTGATATTCGTATGCCCTATCATTCAGGTTTAGAAGTTATGGAGACTTATCCTGAATTCCAATACATTGTAATCACTGCTTATAATGAATTCGAATATGCTCAAGAAGCTTTGCGATTAAATGCTAAAGACATTTTATTAAAACCGATTGATCGGAAAAAATTTGTTGCAGCTGTAAATCGGGTATTTAATATGAATCTTTATGGAAATGAAATTGTCGACGATTTAATACTATATTTGAATAAAAACTATTATCAAGTTGATTTAAATTTAACTGATTTAGCCAATCGTTATTTTATGAAAGCTAGCAATCTCTGTCGCTTATTTAAAAATCATACAAATCAAACTATAATGAACTATCTTACATCTCAACGAATTAATAGGGCAAAGGATCTATTGCAAGAATCTAATATGTCAATTAGCGAAATATCTCATTCGGTTGGTTTTCAGTCAGAAACTGTATTTTATCGTAAGTTTAAAGAACTCAATCACATAACTCCTTCAACATATCGTAAATCACTTTAGATAAGCCTTCTTATAAAATTTTGTTTTATAGGAAGGCTTTCATCTATAGTTTTATTTAAATTTCTGTCTTAAAGTATTTTATCGTAATTCTTCGCTTTTGATATAGAAAATATCTCTTTTTTTATGTTATAATTATTAACATTAACTATCAATTATAAGGGAGAGCATACAATGAAAAAATGGTTACTAGCAGCCACTGTCGGCTTATTGACTTCAGGTCTTTTCTTTAATACGTGGGTAAGTGCAGAAGTCAATGAGGAAGAGTTAGGCTATGTGGTCTTTGCTGAAAGAGAAGACCAATCAAACTTTGAAGAAGTGGACAAATATAAGGTTCTTTCGGCCAATACCATGAAAGCCAGCTTAAAGAGTGATAAGGATAAGCTTATGACGTTTAACTTACTGCATATCCTCTCACCAGAAGAAGAAAAAGATGAAGTCTATGCCCAAGAAGCTCAAGAGCGCTTAGAAGAATTGATGAAAGATGCTGACAAGGTCGAATTAGAATTATTTGAAGTTGAAAAAGAAGACTTCCAAGATGAATCGGTTAAAAAAGAAGATTATGCGGCGAACTTATGGTTAGATGGCATATTAGTGCAAGAAATTCTCTTAACGGAAGGCTACTCAGTGATCCAACTCGACCAAACAAAAGAAGCAGAAAATGCTAATGAATACTTAGATGTTCTTGTTCAATCCCAAGACTATGCTGCCAAAAATCGTTATTATGTTTGGGAGGATAACTCCAATCAGTTTCTAGCCAATGCCGAATTCCCTGAAGTGATTAAAAACACACAAACGGGTCAAGTCGTTGTTTCTCAAGCCGATAATACTCAAAAAGCAAATGCTTTATTTGAATTACCGAGCAAAAATAACCCATCCCATCCAACGCAAGAATCTAATAATTCATACATTAATCAAACGGAAGAAGTTTCAGCGCCAGTAGTGTCAAAAGAACCTGTTGACACTAATACAGAGCCAGAACCAGCCCCAGAGCAAAATGTTTATTATGCGAACTGTACCATTGCCCGTCAAGCAGGAGCCGCTCCCGTCTATCGTGGACAACCTGGATATGGTCCACACTTAGACCGAGATAATGATGGTATTGGTTGCGAGTAAAGCTGAACGCTAAATCTTGACTCTTGCCCCTCAGAGCTGATAGCGATCCGAGCTATTGGCTCTTTTATTTTCTAGTCAGCAACTTTTTATAATTTTTTAAAATTTTGTCAACTTTCAACCGATTGTCAAAGCTACTATCTTTTCTTCACACTTCTGCTTATATCATCTTAAATATATGTTTTTATTTTAATAAGAGTATGATATCGGCTTAGAGTGAGGAAAAGAGGCCCTTTTTTAAATAAAAATTTCAATTATTAAAAATTTTAAACTTAAGAGTATTGCAAAGGCTTTAAAAATATGTATAATTCAAATTGTTGATCAACATTTAACAATAAATCTGAGGAAGGGGGAGCCTGCTACCTATAGCTATAAGAAAAAGAATCGCTTAGTTGTCTTTTAATTTGCTATTTTGTTTTGTTATAAGCCATTTATCATATAAGTTGTGTTTTGAATAAAGTGATGAGAAACTATGAGTCATCACATGGACTCAATTGAATATAGTAGGAGGATTCGGATGCTCGAAATAAGGAATTCGAGGAACAAGAAAGTCTGTGAGCTCGATTTGAAACAGAAAACGGTTGTTATTGTTAGCAAAGGAATTGAAACCAAGATTCAATTTCTTCCATCCGATAGTGTAACCATTCAAGAAGCGCAGGTAACTCAGAAAAATAAAAATAAAAATAAAAATAAAAATAAGAATTAAGCAGAACCGCTAGACGGGCTAGATTGTAAGGATATTCCTTAGCTTTCGGCCCGTTTTTTTCATGTCAAAATTCAAGGAGGAAGACTAATGAAAAAATCATCTGAAGAATTAACTAATGTCATTATTATGTTTGACCCCCTCATCCATCACTGGCTCCATCATTACCAATTGTCTACCCACCATAACGATTATCAAGACCATCTTCAAGAGATGCGGTTAGAGTTGATAAGGCTTTATCAAAAGTTTGAAGGCGATCCCTTAAATTGTATCGATCATCGCTATCAATTTATCGCTTATGCGGGTAAGGGTTTAAAATGGTTTCTACTCAATCGTTTGCGCCAATCCACTTATCAAGTGACCCCGACAGATCCTGTTATTTTATCAGATCTTATCGAAGAGCTGAGAGAAGAATGCTCAAAAGAATCAATCTTTTTATTGGAACAAACTGTTAAAGACCATCTAAAAGAACGAGAGCGTAAGATTTTCAATTTAATTTTACAAGGAAAATGGCGCAATCGTGAAATCTGCCAGCTCTGCAACATTTCTGAGCGCACCCTCCGCAATGATAAAAAGCGTATTGCAGCTAAGCTCGGTCCTCTCTTTAAAGAAAAATCTAAAAACTTGTCTTTTTCTTGCCGTTTTTGATGATCTGATTGTGTGTATAAGGTGTAAGATCGTACGGCTTACATAAATACCTAGGAGGAATGAAAAATGGAAAGTAAAGAATACAAATCAGGGCGTTTAGCGCTTAAAGGTATGAATCCGACAACGGAGAAGACTTTTAATGTCTCTATTCAAGGCTTGATTGAGGGGGTTACTCCCAATCAAGTGCAGTTGGTTAAAGATCAAATCGATCAATTAACCATTAATCCAACCGATACCGCTCAAGCTGTTTATGCTTATAATTTTATTTAATGATGGAAAGGGGAAAGCAAGATGAAAGATAGTATGGTATTAGAATTGATTTTCTTAGATGCGGCGGGTAAAACGCGTAAGATTACGATTAATCAACCAGCTGATTCAGTTACTAAAGAAACTGCCGAAGCTGTGATGCAGGCTCTAGTTGACTGTGATTTATTCAAAGATGATCAGGGCTTAGATATGTATGTGACTCCGGTTGCCGCTCGCTATGTTGAGCGTAATGTTACCGATGTTTATGCCTATGAAGAAGCTTAGTTAAGCATGATTTTAGAGGGGCTGAGTGTTTGCTCAGCTCCTTATTACTAAAAGGAGGTTGTGCATGCATTTGATTGATTTGGGTTCTTATGCTGGAGCGATTATTGCAGTGATTACCTTGATTTCTAAGTTAATTGGCCTGATTACTGCCTTGCATGATCTAATTGAACGCATTGATTGGATGCAGGCCAAACTAGAAGCGTTTAACCAAGAGCTACAAACGATTAAACAAAAGGTCGATCAAAACGATTATTTTATGTGGCCGGCAGAAAGTCGTCAATGGATATAAAATTAATAGAAAGGGTGATAGAATGTTATCTAATCGTTTTTATGATTTAGGCAAATGGCTCGTATTAATTTTTCTACCAGCCTTGGCTGTTTTTGTACAAGGAATGGCCGACTTGTACCACTTGAATCAAGGAGGTCAATGGGTGGGGCTGATTAATTTGTTAACTATCTTTTTAGGATCTATCTTACAAATATCCTCTTATCACTATCATCATAATGATAACTCGCCTAAGGGTTGGGGGGCCTTAATATGATAAAAGAGGCTTGGATGAGTCAAAGAATGGCTAGCTTAGCACCACTTTTTCAGAAATATCAAAGTCCGATATCGGTTGCGACCCGGATGGCACAATTTGTCTTAGAGTCAAATGGCGGGAGATCTCCACTTTATCTAAAGTCTAATAATGGTTTTGGTATTAAAGCATCTGCTCCCTGGCAGGGTAAGGTAGTCGACCATCCTTCACTGGAAGCAAATGGCCAGATGGTGGTTTCACAGTTTCGCGCCTATAAGAGTCTGGAAGAAGGCGTTGAAGACCACGCTATTTTCTTCACTTCTACTCCTTACCGTCAGCATGTGGCCTATAAAGCGGCAATCGAAGCAAAGGATTCCTTTGAAGAGGCCAGGGCTTTAACAGGCATTTATGCCAGTGACCCCCATTATGGTGATAAGTTAATTGAAATTATCAACTGCTATGATCTTACGAGCTATAATCTAGCAGTGAATAGGGTGGAGGAATTAAATAAGCAATTGGATGAGCCTCTTATTATTGATCGTCGGTCAGAAGCTCTAGGTGGACAAGCAAAAGACAGGACTCTTGATGCTATCACAACCATTGTCTGGCACTATACAGGTGTGAAACGGTCTTTAAATCGTCACATTTCAGACCACGAGGTCTTTTGGCATAAGCAACGTGGATGGGATCGTGGAGGCTATCACTTTTATATCGATAGTCAAGGACGAATTTACCAAAATTATGACCTAGAACGCATGACTTGGGGGGTAGCCAATTGTAATCATTTCTGTGTCCATCTATCCGTAGAAGCTAATGCCAAAGAAGACTATTCGCCTCAACAAATCAAAGCTAGAGACTGGCTCACGCGTAAACTCATGAAAGATTTAAACATACCCGCTTCTGCTGTTAAAGGACATTGGGAAGTTAATAACAATACCCTTTGCCCCGGTTATAATCGAGCAGAAATGGAGCAATTTCGTCAGCAATTAGCGCTGCCGCTTAGTTGTTTAGTCGATCCAAGTAAGAAAGCAATATTCAACTTGGGGGATTATCGTTATCAAATTGTTCAGCTAACGGATTAATGGAATTAGTCTCATTTTTTTCCTCTCTCCACCTTAAGACGGATACTATCTGAATGGATTATGCTATGATAGTAAATAGGCAAACTTTAAAAGAGGTGAATAGATGAAACAAGCGCTTAAAACATTCTTGAATTATTTCTTTCTACTAGTAGGCATCCTTTTTTTTGTAGCTTGGATAGGTTGGTACGGATTCAATCATTTTGTTCACTCCATACCTAATCAAGTAACGGATCAAGAATTAGTATTAATCAAAAATCGTTTAGAAGATTCACAGGAATTAACCACTATGAAATATCACTACACTAATATGGGAAAATTTGAAAAGCATAAAACGATAAAGTCTTGGGAAATTCCCTTTACTGAATCAGAGTTTATGATGACCTATTCCGGTATCATTCATACAGGGGTAGAGTTAGGAAAGATTGACGTCATTTCTAATGAAGAAAACCTAGTGGTTAAAGTCCCACAAGCGAAAATTTTAGCGCATGAAGTAGAAGATGATTCAATCGAAATCATTGATGAAGAAGGTTCGCTATTTAATCCAATTAAGGTGGATGATGTTGTGAGTCTTCAATCAGACCTAAAAAAAGAAATGGAGAAGCAAGCTTTATCTAAGGGATTATTAAAGGAAGCACAGAATTATTCACAAAGCCAAATTGAAAAATTGCTAACAGATATGCTGAAAACAATTGATCCTGAAATTCAATTAACAATTGAAACGGCAAGCTAGAGAACGAGGCCTTTTAATAAGGCCTTTTTTCATTTGTTTTTCTCCTAGTGTAAAGCGAATTCAAATTCGTTATAATGGAAGTTGAGAAAAAGATAATGGAGGTCATTATGAAAGTAGCAATTATTGGAGCAGGGGTTGCTGGAGCGGCTGCCGTTAAAACAATCCTTGAAGAAAATCACCAAGGTCTGATAAATCATGTGGATGTTTTTGAAGACCGTAAACAATTGGGAGTAGGCTCCCCTTATGAGCCTGATTCTAACCAATTATTAATGAACTCCTATGTCGGTGATTTAGGCTTTGAATGGCAAGACGCTGACCACTATCTAAGGTGGTTACAAGATCATTATCCCGAATATGCCCGCAGGGATATTTTTTCACCCAGACCTATTTTTGGTGAGTATATCCAAGATTATTTTAGTCCATACTTTGAAGACGAAATCATTCATGTAGTTCATCAGCGTATTCATCAACTGAAAATTAAATCCCCCAAGTCTTATTATCTATATGACGCGCAAGGTAAGCAATATGGACCTTATGATTCTGTCTTAATGACAGTAGGTCATCCACCTTATGCCGATTATTATAATCTTTTGGGACAAGAAGGCTATATTCACCATCCTTATCCAGTTGAACAGCTTCTAAGTGATTTGGACTATCAAAAAGGAATTGGAATCATTGGATCCGGATTAACTGGGATTGATATTATGCGTTATTTACAAGATCACTATCCAATTACCATTGATCATCCGGTGACTTTTTATATTTTAGACCAGCCCTTTTCGACACCGAAGTTTGAACGCTATGCCGAAGACTTGGTTTTTAACTTAAATGCAGATTGGATTGATAAGCAGTTGGCCCAATCTGATGGTCAAACAATCCCTTTAGAAGCTATATTTCATCAATTTGAAGAGGATATGGAAGCCAATGGGGTAGATTGGAAATCTTTAGTCGAAAGATACAGTCAAGGATCCATTGGGGAAGGTTTAATGGCTATCCACCAACAAAACCGTCGATTAAGTATCTTACAATTATATGGTCGCAAGTTGACTGCCTTTCTACCAGCCTTGAATATGGCCTTATCATCCAAAGATCGCATACGCTTCTTTAAAGATTTTATGGGACTTTTCGAACATTTTAGAAGTCAAACACCGGCTGAAAGTATTGCGTTTATTTTACAAGGTTTGAAAGATGGACGTATTCGGATTGTTTCTGGTATGAAAGCTGTGGAAGTGAATGCCCAAGGATTTACCGTTGTCACTCAAAAAGGCTTACGCTATCAAAGCGGCTATTTAATCAATGCAACCGGCTTTGATCAAAACTTAGAGACAGCCGCTCAACATGATCCTTTAATTAATCAAATGTATCAAGAAGGAATTATCCAAGCAAATCCATTGGGTGGTATTCTTGTTGATTGGCCGCATACTCAAGTTCTTAGTCAAAGATTTGGCCGATTGGAGCATTTATATCTAACAGGTCATTGGATTTTCTCTACTCAATTTGGTAACAATAATACCAAGCTGACCTATAAGCAAGCAGAAGCTTGTGTGAAACACTTGCTTGAATCTTCACGGGATATTTAGTTTTAACTTAGAGTGAACTTTTGTATAATAGAATTAAAATAACGAAAGATAAGGTGGCGTCATGAAAATAACAGTTGCAGGAATGGGTTATGTCGGGCTTTCAAATGCGATTCTTTTGGCTCAATATAATGAAGTGAAAGCGATGGAAATTGTTAAAGAAAGGGTCGATTTAATCAATCAAAAAATTGCACCTATTGTGGACGCTGAAATGGAAGATTACCTAGCCAATCATTCTTTAAATTTAGAAGCCACCGATGATCCTAGCTATGCTTATAGTGGAGCAGAATTAGTGATTATTGCTACGCCAACTAATTATGATGACGCTAATAATCACTTTGACACTTCAGCTGTCGAAGAGGCGCTCGATAAAGTTAAAGAATATGCCCCTCAGGCAGTAGTTGTGATTAAATCAACCATTCCTGTCGGCTATACTGAGGAAATCCGTCAACAATATGGTATGGATATTATCTTCTCACCAGAATTTTTGAGAGAAGGTAAGGCGCTTTACGACAACTTGCATCCTTCTCGTATTATTGTCGGCAATGAATCTGTTCATAGTCAGACAGTAGCTGAATTATTTGCTGAGGCTTGCTTGGATGAAGAAGTGGCTATCTTAACCATGCCTTCAACTGAAGCAGAAGCAGTAAAACTCTTCTCCAATACTTATTTGGCTTTAAGGATTTCATATTTTAATGAATTGGACACCTATGCTGAAGTACGTGGCTTAAACAGTCAGCACATTATCCAAGGAGTAGGGCTTGACCCTAGAATTGGTGATCACTACAATAATCCGTCATTTGGGTATGGTGGCTACTGCCTGCCTAAGGATACCAAGCAATTGCTGGCTAATTATCAAGACGTTCCAAACAACTTAATTCAAGCGATTGTGGATTCGAATGCAACCCGTAAAGAACATATTGCTTCACAAGTTTTAAAACATCAAGCGCAAGTAATCGGCATTTACCGCTTGACCATGAAATCCAATTCGGATAATTTCCGTCAATCTGCTATTCTTGATATTATTAAACAGCTGCGAGCAGAAGGCAAAGAGATAATTATCTATGAACCGACACTTGAAGAAAAGCAATTTGATGGCGAAGAAGTTGTAGCTGATTTTGAAGTCTTTTGTCAAAAGGCTGATATTATTCTTGCTAATCGCCTTGCAGATCAATTAGCAGCTGTAAAAGAAAAAGTCTATAGTCGCGACGTTTTTGGCAATAATTAAGATAATTATAAAACCTTCCGTTAATTTGAAAACGGAAGGTTTCTTTTTATTGATTATGTTGATGTTTGAAAGCATCCAATTGGTTGAGTGCTTTTCGTAATTCAATTTCAGCTGAATGATAAGCGCGAATATCTTGATTGATTTCTGCTTGTTTCAGCTTATCTTCAGCCATGGACAACTCCATTTTAGTCTGGGCGTCATCAATATCTAGGGCTCGAACGGCCATGTTGGCAATAATATTAAGTTCGTTGTCCCGAATTTCCAATAGTCCACCGTTAATAGCGATATAGTCATCCGGTTTGCCTTCGACTAGAGGTGCTACGATAACAGTTGAGATGTCTAAGACGGTCATCATGGCAATATGATTGGGTAGAATGGTGATACCACCATCAATGGTTTGCACATGACATTTGCGGGCACGTTTGGTATAGACTACGCCATTAGGAGAGATAATCTGAACTTGTAGATTTTTAAGCGTTTGCGTCATCCAAATCCACTCCCATTTTCTTAGCTTTTTCAATGGCTTGATCGATATTTCCTACGTTACGGAAAGCTTCTTCAGGCAGATTATCGTAATCACCATTTAGAATACCTTCGAAGCCGTCAATTGTTTCTTGTACGGTTACGTATGAACCTGGAATACCAGTAAAGGCTTCTGCTACGTGGAAGTTTTGTGATAGGAAGAGCTGAATACGTCGGGCTCTTTTAACGGTTAGTTTTTCAACTTCACTCAACTCATCTACACCCAAGATGGCGATGATATCTTTGAGGTCTTGATAGCCTTGCAAAGTTTGTTGAACGCCACGAGCTACCCGATAGTGTCGTTCGCCAACAACATCTTCAGATAAGGCTGAAGAAGAGGAGGCGAGTGGATCAACTGCTGGGTAGATACCCTGCTCGGTTAATTTACGCTCTAAGTTAGTGGTTGCATCTAAGTGAGAGAAGGTAGTCGCTGGCGCTGGATCTGTATAGTCATCGGCTGGTACATATACTGCTTGAATGGATGTAATCGATCCTGCCTTGGTGGAAGTGATTCTCTCTTGCATGGCTCCCATTTCAGAAGCTAAGGTAGGTTGATAACCTACTGCTGAAGGCATCCTTCCAAGTAAAGCCGAAACTTCAGAACCTGCTTGAGTAAAACGGTAGATGTTATCAATAAAGAGCAAGACATCTTGATGCTTTACATCACGAAAATACTCTGCCATGGTTAAACCAGACAAAGCTACCCGCATTCTAGCTCCAGGGGGTTCATTCATTTGGCCAAAAACCATGGCTGTATTTTTAGAAACACCAGAGTCGCGCATTTCATGGACGAGGTCGTTTCCTTCACGCGTTCTTTCACCAACTCCAGTGAAGACCGAAAGGCCACCGTGTTCTTGGGTAATGTTATGAATTAATTCTTGAATTAATACCGTCTTACCGACACCGGCTCCTCCAAAAAGACCAATTTTTCCACCCTTGAGGTAGGGAGCTAATAAGTCAATGACCTTTATTCCTGTTTCTAAGATTTCGAAGTTTGAAGCCAGTTCGCTATATTCAGGCGCATCGGCATGAATGGAATGTTTGACTACATCTGGGAAGAGTTCAGGTCCATTATCGACTGTATCTCCTAAAACATTGAATACGCGTCCCAATGTAGCTTCACCTACGGGTACTTTAATGGCTTCACCTAAATCGACAACAGCCATGCCCCGTGATAAACCTTCGGTTGCTTCCATGGCAATGGTACGTACGGTGTCATGCCCAATATCAATAGCGACTTCGAGTACCACTTTTCGGTGTTGGAGAATCGTCTTTAAGTCGGATGTTTCATTTACTTCCTCAAGGTCGGTTACAACCAGGGCATGATGGATTTCTGGTGTTCCGTATTCTAAAGGAAAGGAAACATCCACGACCGGTCCGATTACTTGTTTGATATGTCCGATTCGCATACTTATTTCCTTCTTTCTTTATGTTGGGCTTGAGCACCTGCAACAATTTCGATAATTTCATTGGTTACTTTAACTTGTCGGGCGCGATTATAGCGCAACTGCAAGTCTTCAATGATTTCTTTAGCATTTTCAGTGGCCGATTGCATGGCAATCATACGTGAGAAATGTTCAGCTGTTTTGGCCTGTAAGAGGGCACCGTAGACAAAAGATTCGATATATTGAGGAACTAAGCCTTCTAATACTGCTTCCATTGAGGGCTCGATTAAAAAGACTTCCGAAATTAATTCTTTTTTATCAAAAGATGGATCAAGTTCCATACGGCGGTTTAAAGAAACTACCGGTAATAAGTTATCGACTCCAAATTTTGAATTCGTACCGGAACCTACTCCATAGTGATTGTAAGCTAAATAAAGCTCATCACATTCTTTCTCCACATAGGCTGAACGTAGTTGTCTGATGAAGTAGTGAGCTTCTTGAAAGCCCGGCTGGTCAGACAGCGGATAGTAAGAGCGAGCAATTTTGTAGCCCCGTTCGCGGCAATATCTTTCACCTGTCCGTCCTAGGGTATAAAAAACTAATTCTTGTTCTTCATCAAAGTTTTGTTCTTCAATCCACTCATCCAGCCCCTTAATTAAGTTAACATTATAGGAACCTGCTAAGCCCTTATCAGTTGAGATAAGAAAAATACCAATTTTGTTCACTTTCCGGGGAGTGATTAAAGAGCGAATTTCTGGTTTGGAAAAGTTAGGAGGGGTGACTTTTAAGGTATAGTGCAGTTGCACTATGGTTTCTCTTAAATGATCAATATAGACTTGATAAGATTGAGTCATATCCAATAAATGGTTGACTTTATTTCTTGAGACCATCTGCATAGCATTAGTTATTTTTTTTGTTTTTTCAGTAGAAGCAATATGTCGTTTGATTTCGTTTAAAGACGGCATTACTTATCACTTCCTGTTTTAGATCCTTCAGAATGAACAAGGATAAAATTATCAACAACTTTGTCTAAAATACCATTTAATTCGATTTCAGTTGGTAGGGGTTGGTTATCTTCTAATTGTCGTAAAAGCCCGGCATGATAGGTAGTAAATTCATTAGCAATTACTTCTTCTAATTGGTGAATTAAATTAACGGATACCTTATCAAAGTAACCATTACCTAAAGCGTAGAAGACGATGATTTGAACGCCAGAGCGCATAGGTTTGTGAAGGCCTTGCTTTAAAACTTCCACGATGCGCTCGCCACGTCTTAATTGGCGGGCAGTCATTTCATCGATGTCTGATCCAAAGGAAGTAAAGGCTTCTAATTCGCGATAGGAAGCTAGGTCTAAACGTAAGGTTCCTGATACTTGTTTCATGGCTTTTAATTGCGCAGATCCCCCAACCCGTGAAACCGATAGTCCGGCATTAATGGCTGGTCGAACGCCAGAGAAGAAGAGATCACTTTGTAAGAAGATCTGTCCGTCTGTAATGGAAATAACGTTGGTTGGGATATAAGCTGAGATATCACCTGCTTGCGTTTCAACAATCGGTAAAGAAGTGATCGAACCACCACCTAATTCATCCGATAATTTAGCTGAACGTTCTAAAAGACGTGAGTGTAGATAAAAAATATCCCCAGGATAGGCTTCACGCCCAGGTGGTCGTTTGAGCAAGAGGGACATTTCACGATAAGCTGCTGCTTGTTTGGATAAATCGTCATATATAATTAAGACGTGCTTTCCTTCGTACATAAACTCCTCAGCCATAGCAGTTGCCGCATAGGGAGCGATGTATAAAAGAGGAGCAGGCTTGGAAGCAGAAGCAGTCATTACAATAGTGTAATCCATTGCACCACGGTTGGTCAGAGTATTGACAATGTTTTTTACCGTTGATTCCTTTTGTCCAATCGCTACATAGATACAAATAACATCTTTGCCTTTTTGATTTAAGACGGCATCGATAGCGAGTGAAGTTTTACCAGTTTTACGGTCTCCAATAATTAATTCCCTTTGACCTCTTCCGATGGGAACTAGGGAGTCAATGGCCTTAATACCTGTTTCCAAAGGCTTTTTAACCGACTGTCTTTCCATGATGCCCGGAGCTTCTTGTTCGACGGGTCGTGTTTTGTTGGTTAAAATAGGTCCTTTATCATCTATGGGACGTCCCAAGGCGTCTACCACTCGTCCAAGCAGGGCCTTACCAACGGGAACTTCCATGGTGTGGTTCATTCGACGAATAATATCGCCTTCATGGATTTGATGGTAGGAGCCAAAAATAATTACTCCGACTTGGTCGTTTTCAAGGTTTTGTACCATGCCGATGGTTCCATCATTGAACTCAACCATCTCACCATACATGGCGTTGTCTAATCCTTCAGAAAAGGCGATACCGTCGCCGACATAAGAAACGGTTCCGATTTCTTCTAACTTCTTATCAATTTCAAAGTCGTGGATTTGTTTTAAAACATCTTTTGTAAACTTTTCGTTTGTGCTCATGAAGAAATCACCTCTTCACTTTCCGGAATATTAATTTCATTTTGCATAGTTTGCAAGATCTGTCCGCCAGAAAGCTCATAGTAGAAGCGTTCGCTTTGTAAGCGGACACCAATAATTAAGTCTGGGTTAATAATAGTGGTAAAAGAACGAATAGAAAAGCCAGTAATGCGCATGAATTCACGGGCAATTTTAAGCTTTTCTGCTTTGGTTAAGGGGATCGCTGAAGATAAAAAGAGTCGCTCTCCAGTTAACTCTTTTAAGATTTCTTGACCTTCTTCTTCATCATTAATTTCAATGTCTAGCAGTTCGAAGAGCAGGTCATCTTCATAGGTGACCTGTCGTCCTGATTTTAGGGCGAGCTCTGCTAAGTCTTCTTGTTTGTGAAGTCTACCGTTGTTCATCGAGCTCCTCCAATCGAGTGATAAATTCTTGAATCATTTGACGGTGGTCATCTTCTGAAATTTCACGACGAATGACCTTGCCTGCCATGGCAACTGCCATATGGACTAATGATTCTTGCATATTTTCGGCAAAGTTTTGTCTTTGTAGTTTTAAATCTTCTTGCGTCATTTGCAGCATTTTGCTTTGTTCTTGACGTGTTTCTTCAATCATCTTGTCGCGCAGATGATTGGCATCAATTTGTGCTTGACGAATAATTTTTTCAGCTTCTAAGTGAGCTGATTTTAGTTGTGCATCAATTTGTGATAGGGCTTCCTTGTTCTTATTCTTAGCTTCTTCAGCCGCTTGCCAATCGTCAGTAATTTTCTTCTGACGCGTTTCTAGCATTTGGTTGAAGGGTTTCCATGCGAATTTATGGATGACAAAGAGTAAAATCAAAAAGGATGCAAGCGTTAAAAGGGCTTCGCCCAGAATAATAGTAAAGTCCAATATTGACACTCCTTAAATAGTTGATGGTTAGCTAAAGATTAAGATAAAGGAAATAACAACAGCGATAATCGGAACAGCCTCAATCAGACCAACACCTAGGAACATTAAAGCTCTTAATTGTGAGTCTAATTCGGGTTGACGTGAAATGGATTCGATGGTTTTAGAAATAACCATTCCGTTACCAATTGACGCACCTAGGGCAGCGATTCCGACAGCAAGTGCAGCAGCTAATTCAGTCATATTTAAATCTCCTTTGTATTTGGATTAGTGATTAATTTTGTGTGATAAATAAACCATAGTTAAAGTGGTAAAAATATAAGCTTGGATAGCACCAATAAAGACAGAGAAGCCTTGCCAGACAAATTGTAAGGGAATGGCAATTACCCAAGTAAATGGAATGAAGACCATAGCGAATTTAGCAATCAGTCCGACTAAAACTTCCCCGGCAAAAATATTACCAAACAAACGTAAGGCCAAGGTGGTTGTATTGATTGTTTCCTCAACCAATTGTAAAGGTAATTTTAAAATGTTTGGGCGAGCGTAAAAGTTTTTAAAGTGACCTCCTAAACCATTCTTTTTAATCCCTAAAATGTGACCTGATAAAATAGCAATAATTGCTAGGGAAATGGTTACGATAGGATCAGCCGTTGGGCTTCGCCAAAATGATTCATGCTCTGTCACAATTAAAAAGGGGAGTCCGATTAAGTTTGACACAAAAACGAACAAGAAAAAGGTCAACCCTAGATTGACATAAACACTTTGGTGCTGGCCGAGGGTTGAGTCACAGATGCCTTCAACAAATTCAATGATGATTTCCATCAAAACTTGGAATTTGGAAGGATGATTGGCTGATAATCTGCGGCTAACTAATAAGCACAACACCGTGATGATGGCTACCACGACCAGGGTGGCTATCAAGGTGTTGAAGTTAAAAGATAGGCCGAGAAAACGAACAATCGGTGTATCTTCCATTCAGATTCCTTCTTTCATAAGTTTTAATGCTGATTTTACACTTATTAAACAGTTAAACTATTTTTCTAAGAAAAAAAGTAAAATTTTAGCACTTATATCCACTATAGCATAATTTTTATGACTTTCAAAAGAAATCGTAGTGCTTTGGCTTTTATAGCAGTTTAACCTTTAAGTTAACTTGTTAAAGTTTTTTAATAATTATGGAGTTATTTATTGATAGCATAGGGGATACAATCGTTTTTTATTCGCTTACATAAAACGGCATAAATTATTATTTAAGTGGTGCAATATTATACAATATAAAAACACGAATATTAGAAAAAAAATTTATTTTTATTTGTGTTTTCTGAAATTTCTTATTTATTATCGACCTCCATAGCCTTTATAATTTCTAAAATAAAAAGCAGAGTCATAAATTGACACTGCTTTTATAACTATTCATTCGCAAACTTTTCAGCTAAATTTTTAAGATAAGGGATAAATTCCTCTTTAACTTCAGGATGATCGATGGCGAATATAATAGAAGCTTTGAGCATCCCTTTAGCATCTCCTACTTCAAACCATTCGCCTTGATATTCGTAAGCTAATAGGGGATGCGTTTTTTGTAATTCAATTAAGGCGTCAGTCAATTCCACTTCACCTGTTGCTCCAACTTCAAGTTGGTCTAGGATGGAAAAGATTGTCGGTTCTAGGATATAACGCCCCGCTGCAGCCATATTTGAAGACGGTTGATCTTGTGGTTTTTCTATCATATCGAGGACTTGAAAGACGTGAGGGGTAGCTGTTTTTTCAATAGCTAAGATACCATAATTTTTGGTCTTATCAGGATCGACACGAACGCCGGCAATTACTGTTTGTCTTTTTTCCGCATAGAGATCAATAATCTGTTTGGAAAGATTTTCTCCCCTTATAATATCATCTCCTAAGAGTAGTAAGAAGGGATCATTGCCGATAAAGGCCTTGGCGTGACGAACTGCATCACCCAGTCCTCTTGGATGGTGTTGTCTGGTATAATGAATATTTAAGTTAGATGTTTCAGTGGCTAGTTTAAGGAGTTTCTCCTTCCCTTTGGCTTTTAAATTTTGTTCGAGGGTAAAGTTGGCATCAAAATGATCTTCTATTTCTTGTTTTCCTTTACCAGTAATAATTAAAATATCTTCAATCCCAGCCGCAATAGCCTCTTCAACAATGAATTGAATGGCCGGCTTATCGATAATAGGTAAGATTTCTTTAGCAATTGCCTTGGTGGCTGGCAAAAAGCGCGTGCCTAGACCAGCGGCTGGAATAACAGCTTTTTTAACTTGAACCTTAGTCATAATAACCTCCTATAAGCGCTCGTCAACAGTGGACTTGATAAATTTAATTAAGTCATCGCGTAAATCCGGAAGACTGAGACCATATTCTATTACTTTCTTCATATAACCGAATTTATTTCCTACATCATAACGATGTCCATTAAACTCCAGGGCGAAGACGCGTTGGATTTTATTCAAGCGATCGATGGCATCAGTTAATTGAATCTCGTTACCAGCCCCAGCTGTTTGTGTTTCTAATAGTGAAAAGATTTCTGGTGTTAATAGGTAGCGGCCGATGATAGCCAAATTGGACGGTGCGACTTCGGGTGCTGGCTTTTCGACAAACCGTCTCACATTATAAACACCTTTTTTGTATTGGCGCTCCGGATCAATGACACCGTATTTGGAGGTATCTTGAGGTGGGATTGACATGACTGCTAGAGTAGAGGCATGGGTATCTTTATAATTATCGATTAATTGTTTGGTCAAGGGAACCGTATCGGTCATTAAGTCATCGCCTAACATGACGACAAAAGGTTCATCTCCTACAAAATTCTTGGCTTGTAAAACAGCGTGGCCCAGGCCCTTTGGATAAGATTGACGTTTAAAGAAGAGGTTAATCTTATTAAGATCTTTGACAGTGGTTAGTAATTCTTCTTTACCTTTAGCTTCTAAGACGGCTTCTAACTCCTCATTGGCATCAAAATGGTCTTCAATGGGCCGCTTAGACCGTCCGGTCACAATTAAGATATCCTCGATACCTGATTGAAGGGCTTCTTCCACAATAAACTGAATAGTCGGTTTATTAATGATAGGAAGCATTTCTTTAGGCATGGCCTTTGTTGCAGGAAGAAACCTAGTTCCAAGCCCTGCTGCGGGGATGACGGCTTTTCTAACTTTCATAGACAATCTCCTTTGTTTGTAATCCATTTTATCATACGGCTTTTATCTGATATTCTCAAGCCATGTCAATTCTTAAATAGCCTCAAAGTTTTTAAAGTGATTAGTGATAAGTTAGTATTTTTTGTGAATTTCTAGAAATCGCCTCGTAAATAACTTATAATAACTATGCTATTATAGAAAGGAAGATGGAACAATGTCCAAAAAACTAATTAAATATATTACTGTCTTTGCTTTATTCATGACATCATTATTCACAACTACTGTGACTACCCATGCTATGGATATTAATAAGCCGTTCTCAGTCTTACTTTTAGGGATTGATACGGGCGATTTAGGTCGAACAGAAGTTGGGCGTTCAGATGTTATGATGGTTGCTACGATAAATCCTAAGGAAGAAAATATTGTCATTACCTCTATTCCTCGTGACTCCTATGTTGATATTCCTGATAGAGGAATGGATAAAATCAATCACGCTTATGCCTTTGGGGGACCAGAATTGTCAGTTGAAACAGTCGAAAACTGGTTAGATATTGAAATTCCATACTATATTACCGTTGATATGAAAGGCTTAGCTGATGTAGTTGATTCTGTAGGAGGAATTGATGTTGTTCCACCAACTTCTTTTGAAATCAGCGGTTATAGTTTTACTGAAGGTCAAGAACTACATTTAGATGGTGAGATGGCGCTTGCTTACGTTAGAGAACGCTACAATTCTGGTGGCGACTATGCTCGTCAAAAGCGTCAACGTCAAGTGGTAGTTGGTATTGCCCAATCTGCTTTAAATAAAAGCAGAGGTATTAAAGAAGTAATAGATATGACGACGGCTATTAACAAATATGTGGGGATGAATCTCAATATGTTTGATTTGGGTAAGCTAGTAATTTCACACTTAGATATGCGTCCAACGCTAACCTTTAATCAATTTGAAGGTGAAGGCTTTATGTTAGACGGCATCTATTATGATCAAATTACTGAAGAGTCCTTTAATAAGAATCAACAAATTATTAAGGACGAGTTAGACGGTAAGCTTACCAATAATTCAGAAAATGAAGAAAGCTTTAAATTAGAAAAAGAATCGGATAAATAAATGAAAACAGACAGCTAGGCATAGCATCATTGCCCCTAGCTGTCTATTTTTTTATTGTTTTAAAAGCGTTTTCTCTATATAATAAGAATAATTTTAAAAATAAATTTGATGAGTGGGTGACAATAAAATGAAGAACTTTAAAGGCTTTTTAACAGCTGGCCATTTAAAGTGGTTGGCTTTAATTTTTATGATCATTGACCATACAGCTGTTGTTCTGATCGAAATGGGCATCTTTAGACATCAGAGTGATTACAGCTATGAATTCTTAAGCCAGATGGTAAGCGTTTATGAAATTATGCGAAATATTGGGCGCTTAGCTTTTCCAATCTATCTTTATCTATTATTAGAAGGTTATCATCATACTAAAAATTTGAAGCGTTATTTTATGCGTTTGGGGTTTTTAGCAGTGATATCGGAAATACCTTTTGATTTAGCCTTTGCTGATCAAGTCTTTTATTGGAGCCATCAAAATGTTTTCATAGAATTATTGATTGCCTTAATGCTTTTTGTAAGTCTGGATTATTTTAAAGATCGTTGGTTGATGCGTTTAGTGAGTGTCGGCTTATGCTTTGGCTTAGCATATTTAACTATGGCAGATTATGACTTATTTGGTTTATTAGCTGCTTTAATTTTTTATTTTGCTTATGGTAAACGATTAAGAGAGGCGCTAGCCGTTCTGCCAGCCTTTGCTTTTGAGTATTTCATGCCCACTGTCTTTCTAAGCAGTCTATTTATTCTTTTTTATAATGGTAAGCGTGGTAGGGTTCAACAAGCCTTTCACTATTGGGCCTATCCGGGACATATTTTATTGCTTTATCTAATTAAATTAATGCTTTTTAAATCCAATTAAAAATCAGTTTTTGGCTATCGGTTTTTAGCTTAGGAAGGGCAGGAGTATTTGACTAAGAAGAATTCCTAGGGTATACCCAATAGTCAGAGAAATGATGACCATTATTGCATCAATGCCCTTGATTATACCAGCAAGATTGTTCCCTTTAAGAATATCGCGCATGGCATTGGTCGTTGAAGTTACTGGATAATTTGGCATGATCATAGCTCCTAAAATAATGCCTGGATGAATGGTTGAAGGGAAACTAGCATCAATCCATTTTACGGCTAAAGATCCTAGAGCGATGGATAAGATATTAAAGAAAAAGTCAGTGAGAAAAGTTGTTTTGCGCCAATATTCTAAAGCTAGTATGAGACAAGCAATTAGAAAAGCGACCAACATATCGATATTAGTTCCGCCAAAGAGAATGACGAAGAGGACCATAAGGATTAGGTTAATGTATTTAATTAAAAAGCCATACTTATCATCCTTGATATTTTTCATAGCTTCATAGGCTTGATCAACAGATATTGCGCCAGAAACATAGGATCTAGAAATATCATTTACTTTAGCGATGTGTTGGATATTGTTTTGTCGCTGATTTATGCGGACAATACCAGAAAAACTATATTCTGCCAAGTCTGTATCTGTTAGCGATAAAAAAAGACCGGTGGTGTTGGAATAGCTAGAAGGGGAGTCAAGGCCAGTTGTTTGAAGGATTCTCAAAGTCGTGTCTTCAACACGGTGTTCCTCGGCATTGGATTCTAAAAGAATCTTCCCAGCTAAACGTGCTAATTTAAAAACTTTCTTATAGAAAATACGCATTCAACCACCCTCCTTCTTTTTTATATTTTAGAACCTATTGCTTTAAAAGGCAAGGAGAGTCAATCAATTGGTCGAGTACTATGAGTAAAGTATAATAATTGTTAAATAATTAATTACGAAAGGACGAACCTATGGCTTATCAAGCGAAAACCAAATAAACTCAAGCTAGCATTAAAGCATTTATTCAAAGCATCGAAAAAAGAAAAGTGTCATGATACAATAATCATAAAGGGGTGATTTAATGGATCAATCAAGTTTACTGATCAATGATTCCACAATTGAGCATTTAATTACCATGGAAGATACCGTTGAAATTATTGACAATGTTTTTAAAGAATTTGCGGCTGGTCAAGTGGTTAATCCAGGTAAGGTAACTTTGGATATGGGGGAAACGGGAGGCTGGCCTTTTCATGAAGCCTTTCTTAACGCCATGCCAGCTTATTTAGGCTCTCTAAAAGTAGCAGGTCAAAAATTTGTGGGAGGTTTTGCAGGAGAACGAGCTAAAGCGGGTTTACCCTTTATTAATGCGATGATCATGCTAGTCGATGCTAGAATGGGTAATTTTATTTCAGTATTAGATGGGACACGGATTTCGAATATGCGAACCGGAGCGCAAGCAGCTGTAGCTTTAAAATATATGCTTAATAAGCCTAAGGTTAAAATGGGTATCTTCGGCGCTGGTCAACAAGCTAGACAGGTTACTCATGCCATTTCAACTGTTTTTGAGATAGTAGAATTAAGGGTTTGGAATATCCACCACGATACAGCCGAAGAGTTTAAAGAGGATATGCAAAAATATGTCCAAGGCGCCATTAAAATCTGTGAAGACGGTCAAGAGGCTTGTCAAGTAGACGCGGTCTTTACCCTAACTCCTTCTAAGGTTGCTTTAATAAAAGAAGAGTGGGTACAAAAAGGAACTATCGTTTTCCCAATGGGATCCTACCAAGAAATTGAATACGAATTGATCCATCAAGCAGATGCTATTGTGGTCGACCACGTCAGTCAAGCTCTTAATCGTGGAATCTTAAAACCTCTCTATCAGTCAGGTCAAATTTTAGAAGAAGATATCACAGCTACTTTGGCTGAACTTTCTGAGAGTCCGAGTGAAAAGATTGATCCAAAAAATCAGCGCATCATCTGTATTCCAATTGGAATCGGTGCCACGGATGTAGCTGTCGCTCACGAAGTCTATCAAAGGGCCTTAGCACAAGGAATGGGAACTTCCTTTGATTTTACCGCTTAATTATTTATTGACCAACATCCTAGAGCTTCTTTTAAGAGCGAGCAATACTTATATTTCTCCTATATTAAAAGTAGGTTAAATTGAGTCGTTTAATATTACAAACGCTTACATTTTGTTTATAATAGTTTTAAGTGACTTTCAGTTAAAAAATAGGTTTAGAAAAGAGGGTTTCGATGAAAATCGTGGATGATTCGAGAAGGTTGGTTGCAGTAGATGAACAAGAAAATACACTGGCACAGATGGTTTATGAATTAACCGAAGGCGATAAAATCTGGGTCACTCATACTTTTACTCACCCTACCAACCAGGGTAGGGGGCTAGCTGGCGAGTTGTTCAATGCAATGGTCGATAAAGCCCGGAGGGAAGGAAGAAAGATTACTTCCACTTGCACCTATGTGACCCACAAGCTAGCTAAGGATCCTGAAAAATATCAGGATGTGACGGCAGACTCTTAAGGATTTAAGCCAATAAATTAAGACCTCCCATTGATTCGTTAATCAATGGGAGGTCGTCTTTGTATTAAGCTTATAGATGGAAGGCTGAAGCAATTTCTCCTTCTATCTCCGCGTTCAAAATCGCTGATAATTTAAGTCGTGCTTTTACGCCAGAAAGTCCTTGCGCAAATATGATCCCCATTTGTTTCAATTGTTTACCACCGCCTACATAGTCATAGACATCTTCAGTGACTCCGTTAAAGGCTCGAGAAACCATCACAATAGGAATGTTTTTTTCTAACAGTTGTTGAATGGGTGGAAGTGTCTCGGGTGGAATATTACCAGCGCCTAATCCTTCAATAACTAAGCCATCAAAATTATTATCTAGGACTGTTTGAAAGAGTTCGGGCCCCATGCTGGCGTAAGTTTTAATTAAGACAACTTTTTTACTAATTGAATTAACTTTATAATATTCACGGTGCAGTGATTCTTGGAAATAAATGACCTGGTTTTTAGAAATTAATCCAATCGGTCCAAAGGTAGGTGTCTGGAAGGTTGCAACATTAGTGGTATGGGTTTTGGTCACATAAGTAGCGGTATGGATTTCTTCATTCATCACCACTAATACCCCTTTGCCGCGGGACTTCTCATCACGGGCTACAAAGATGGAAGAGCGGAGATTGGCTAAACCGTCAGATCCAATTTCGTTACTTGAGCGCATGGCTCCCGTTAAAACGACTGGAATGGGGATATCAAGGGTTAGTTCTAAGAAATAGGCTGTCTCTTCCAGAGTATCTGTTCCGTGGGTGACAACAATGCCATCATATTGATCCGATATCGATTGAATATAATTGCTAAGATTGAGCATCAATTCTTCGTTCATATGCGGTGAAGGAATATTCATTAAATCTTCCACAGTGATATCAGCGAATTGGTTAAAGAAAGAAGATTGGGTAATAATTGGGTTTTCAGATGAGGGAGATACCTTACCACTGGTTTGGTCTTCAGACATGGCAATCGTGCCACCGGTATTAATTAATAATAATTTCTTCATGCTTTCACTCCTCATGGTTGTTCTTAGAAAAGTATAACGTTTTCAAATTCAGTAAACAATCCCTACCGCTTTGATTTTAATAAGAGTTTGGTTAAAGTTATGAAAAGGCGTTAATCATTATGGGTTTATAGGAAATGAGAAAGGAAAGGATAATTGAATGGCTCACAATTATACATGGATTCGACAGGTTTCGATCCTCAATCATTTGGACGATCATTCCTTGGACGGATGATTGATTTTAATCGGCAGAACAATTTAAAATCAAAAATCCATCCCTAATTGCCAATGGGAAAGAAATGATGAAAAAGAAGGTTTTGAAGGGGTTGATCTTACTGTTGGAAAACCTTAGAAAAGCGAGGCGTTTCTCCTGTCTAAATCCAGATGTAATAGGGAAAACCTCTTTGGGCTTTTAAAAAATTTAGGGTGTTAAGGATGATAATATAGGGCGGATTTTATAATGAACTTGACACTCATTCGTCTAAGTAAAAAACGACACTGAATTCATATTATATTGAAGTGACCAATCATCAATAAAGGAGAATTCAAATGTCGCATGATTATCGGAATACACCCACGCAAAAAGAAAAGAATAAACGGATTTTCACTTATTGACTATAGGCTACAGGCCGCATAGTTACAATAAATATTGTGGCTCGTGTTTAGGGGTTCACATCAAAAATGAGTGGATTTTATGCTTATTAAGTGATTTTTAGATGTGTCTTATTGTTGACATTTTCATAAATATACCTATACTAAATTAAGTCGAATTAGACTAAACTAAAAAATTTTTATCAATAGTCTAATATCATTTTAATCACTTTAAAATAAAATTAAAAGAGGCCATCGGAGTTTAAGGATAAAAAATGGAGGGGATATCAGAAAAAGAAAAAGAACTAAATAGATGGAAAAGGTTCGTTAAAACTTTTCAATAATGAGTAATCTTTTAAAAAATAGATATTTTGCTGAAAATCTTTGGGTATCATTTTTATTAAATTAAATAGGAGGAAACATTATGAAAAATGCCATCGTCGAAGTTGAGGATTTAACTATGGCCTATCAAGAACAACCTGTTCTTTGGGATATTGACGTTAAAATTATGAAAGGATCAAGAACAGCTATTATTGGACCTAATGGTGCTGGTAAGTCTACTCTAATTAAAGGGATTCTAGAATTAGAAAAGCCCCTTTCAGGAAGAGTATCTATACTGGGAACACATTTTGATGCCATAAAAAATAAAGTCGCCTATATTCCCCAAGCCAGTGAAGTCAACTGGGATTTTCCAACCACTGTAGAAGATGTAGTCTTAATGGGGAGATATGTTCATTTAGGATGGATTAAACGGCCACGTAAAATTGATTATGAAAAGGCTCATCAAGCCTTAAAAGAAATTGGTATTTATGAGTATAAAGACCGCCAAATTTCTCAATTGTCAGGTGGTCAAAGACAGCGTGTATTTATTGCACGAGCCATTGCTCAAGAAGCAGAGATCTACTTTATGGATGAACCCTTAGCAGGAGTGGACAAGCGGACCGAAAGAATCTTTATCGACTTTGTCAAGCGAATCCAGCAAAAGGGGCACACGTCGATTGTTGTTCATCATGATTTGAACACTATTAAACAATATTTTGACCATGTGATTATTTTAAATAAACGTCTAATTGCGGCGGGACCAACTGAAGAAGTCTTTGTTCATGAACATTTAGTTAAAGCGAATATGACTTGGGGAGGCGAAATTTAAAGTGGATATTTTAACTAGTTATTCCTTTATTTTAATTGCACTTTCTACTTTTCTTTTAGCCTCTGCTTCAGGAGCAGTAGGAGCTGTGAGTGTATTTAAAAGTCAATCTCTGATTGGCGATGCAATTGGGCATGCTACTTATCCTGGGATTGTTTTAGCCTTCATGTTGACGCTCTCCAAAGATACCATGACCATGATGATCGGAGCCGTTATTAGTGGGGGAGTGGCTTACGGTTTAATTCAAATCATTGACCAACATTCCAAACTTAATTTAGATGCAATTCTAGCCATCATTTTATCATCTTTCTTTGGTTTTGGTATGGTATTAAAGAGCAATATTTCTGGCAATCCGCGTTTTAAAGGAGCTTCTCAAGCAGGGTTAAAAAATTACCTTTTCGGTCAAGCTTCTTATATTATGGAAAATGATTTAAAAATCATTTTAATTGTGGCCCTTATCTCTATTTTTATATTAATTCTCTTTAAAAAAGAAATTAAGTTGTTTGTCTTTGATGAAGTTTATGCGAAAACAGTGGGTATTAAACCTGTTATTCTTTACAGTATTATTCTGGTCATGACGATGAGTTTAATTGCTGTAGGCTTAAAACTTGTCGGAACCATTCTAATTGCTTCAATTTTGATTGTACCTTCCATTGCAGCGATGCAATGGACCCATCGTTTTGAGCGCGTTTTAATTCTTTCGGGGATCTTTGGTGGTATATCTGCCGTGATTGGAACTTATATCTCTACCAAATATAACGGTATGAGTACGGGTCCAACTATTATTTTGACCTTATCAATTATCGCATTACTTTCGATGCTTTTTGGTAAAAAGGGAATTGTTCAAAAAACACTCATGCCAAAAAAAGGAGGAGCATTCAATGATTGAGAATATCTTACTATTATTTGATATTACCTATGAATCACTGATCATTCTGGTATTGACAGCTATCGCTTGTGCAATCATTGGCTGTTTCCTTTTATTGAGAAATCTTTCGATGTTAGGAGATGCCATTTCTCATACCGTATTATTAGGAATCGTATTAGCTTATTTTATCGCTCATGACTTAACATCCCCCTTATTAATAATTGGCGCCGCTTTGATAGGCGTTTTTACTGTCTGGGGCGTCGAGAGTTTATCCAATACCGGCTTAATAAAAAATGATGATGCGGTTGGTGTTGTCTATCCGCTCTTTTTCGCCTTATCCGTTATTTTAATTACTAAATATGGGAGGAACGTCCATCTTGATACGGATGCTGTGTTAATGGGGGATGTGGGAATGGCTTCCTTAACTCGTTTGGATGTCTTTGGTATTTCGATTGCTAAATCAGCTGTTCAAATGAGTGTTATGTTACTCATAAATATTTTGTTTATTGTACTCTTCTATAAGGAATTGAAAATCACAACCTTTGATGCCCAATTTGCCCAAGTGGCTGGGTTTACCCAGATTATGCTCTTTTATGGTTTGATGTTGTTAACTTCAATCACAACGGTTGTCGCTTTTGATGCGGTGGGGGCCATTCTTGTTATTTCCTTCTTAATCGCACCAGCTGCTTCAGCCTATCTCATTGTAAAAAAATTAAATCATATGCTTTTGATAGCCAGTCTTTATGCAATTTTTAACTCCGTTTTGGGTTATTTTATCGGCTTAGGCTTAAATGTTTCACTCTCTGGTATGACAGCCACCATTGCAGGAATCACGTTTGGATTGACTTTCTTGTTTAATAAAAATGGATTCATTACTCAAATGGTCCGTAAGATTCAACAAAAAAGGACCTTAAAAGAAGAATTATTTATTATGCATCTGGCAAATCATAGGAATACAGTCAATGAATTGAGTGAAGTTGGCTTCCAATCAATAAAAGAGCATTTACAATGGCCCCAAGAGCAAATTGAAAAAGTAGCAAACCGTTTAATAAAAAATGACGAAGTTTTTCATGATAATTTGAATGCTACTTATCAACTAACTTCAAAAGGTCAAGTAAGAGTAAAATCTCTTAAAGAAAGGTATAATCTTTAATTCAGTCCTCTAACGCCAATCTGTTTGCGCATAAGAATCCATGTCCATTACTAGGACGTGGGTTCTTTTAATATTGAAGATATAAATGAATAAAATAAGGAATCTTTGGTAAAAGTTTACAAAGTTAATTATCCTTTATCAAAAAAATAAGGAAAAATCTTTAATTAGTTTAGATTCGTCTAAAATTCTGTTGACATGTAATGATTACTATTATATACTTACCTTACAAAAATAATTAGGGTAACCTAAAAAGGAGATATAGTATGAAAAAGTTTATTAAGTTTCTGTTCGCAATGGCATTGTTTATGGGGTCATCCGTTAGTTTAGCTTCGAGTGTTGCAGCTGAAGAAAAACCAATGGTTACTGTAACCACCTCATTTTTAGGAGATATGGTAAAGAACTTAGCCGGAGATCTGGTAACCATTGAAATGATTATTCCAGCAGGGGAGGATCCGCATTTGTATGAGCCAAGACCTCAAGATTTGCAAAAATTAAAAGAAGCTGATCTTGTTTTATACCATGGTTTGCATTTTGAAGGAAAAATGATTGAACAATTAGAACCAATTGGTGTGGCAGTTTCAGAAAATTTTGATTCGAATGAGGTCGGAGTAATGGACGATGATGGGGGAATGGCTGTCGATCCTCATTTCTGGTTTGATTTGAATCTCTATCAACAAGCTACTCAAAGAGCTTCTGAAGCCCTAATCGAGTTAATACCAGACAATGAAGCTGAAATTATGGAGCATACCGATAAGTATATTACGCAATTGAAAGAATTAGATAAAGAATTAGAGGAAAAAATTGCTTCAATTCCAGAAGAAAGTCGCTTCTTAATTACCCCACATGATGCTTTCAATTATTTCTCAAGAGCTTATAATATTCCAGTACGTGCTCCTCAAGGGGTAACAACCGATTCTGAGGTTTCTAATAAAGATATTGATGATACTGTTGATTTTATTGTTGAAAATAAAATTAAAGCAATCTTTGCTGAATCAACAACCGATCCAGCACGGATGGAAAAATTAAAAGAAGCTTGTGCCTCTAAAGGTTTTGAAGTGAAAGTTGTTAGTGGAGAAGGTCAAGAACTTTTCTCTGATTCATTAGCACCTGAAGGTCAAGAGGGAGATACATTTATTGATATGTGTCGTCATAATGTTGATTTAATTGTAAACAATTTAAAATAATAACTTAAATGCGATTCGACCTAAAATATACCGAGGAATTCTCGGTATATTTTTTTTGTATGGTTAACTCAAAATCTTATTTCAGTAAAGCCTTGAGAGATAAACTTATGGGCTTTATGAACATATAAATAGATTTATAGATCAAGCTTAATATATAGCGTAAAATTTTTTGTGTAAGCTCCGAGACTCCCTAGAAAAAGAGACCTCACTTATGTAAGATTGTA